>JANMMQ010000465.1:0-3875 GCA_031373465.1 Ilumatobacteraceae bacterium
GTTCTGTCGGTTCCGCATCAGCCATGAGCCGTGCAGGTTAGCCGGGCGCCGCAAGTGAACGGCGGCGGCTTGCCGGTGCGGTTGACTATGGTCGGTTCGTGCTCGCGTCGCCACCACCTACGTGGATCAATCGGCTCGACAAGCTGCACCTGCTGACACCGCTGCGAATCGTGTTGATCATTCTCGTCGCCATCGTCGTGGCGATCGTGCTGCGCACAGTTGTGACCCGGCTCCTCGGACGCACCTTGCAATTGTCGGGAGGCGACCGACCCCGCGCCGAGGCAAGACAGCAGGCGCTCTCCTCAGCGCTGCGGTCTGCGGTCGTCGGTGTTGTCTGGGGCACCGCGGTCATCACGATCATCAGCGAGCTCGGTGTCAACATCGGCGGAGTCATCGCAACGGCAACGGTGATCGGCGGTGCGATTGCCTTCGGTGCTCAGACGTTGATCCGCGACATCATCGCCGGACTGTTCGTGCTGGCCGAAGACCAGTACGGGGTGGGAGACACTGTCGATCTCGGCTTGGCGACGGGTGAGGTGGAGCGGATCACGCTTCGCAGCGTGCGACTGCGCGACGGGGAAGGCCTCGTGTGGCACGTTGCTCACGGCAACGTCGCCCGTGTTGCCAACCTGTCGAAGTCATCCGTCGCCCTACTCGACCTCGAACTGTCCCGAGACACCGACCTCGGATCCGTAGACGAGGTTGTCAACCGCCTCGCCGAGAAGCTCCGCGAGGATCCGGCCGCGGGCCCGGCGCTGACCGGCAACATCACGATCGTCGGGGTCAACGACATTCGCGACGACAGGCTGATCTATCGGGTGACGGCGGAGACGCTGCCAGGTAAGCGCGACGCTGTTCGCCGCGCCTGGCGGCGGCTGGTTCTGCAGGCATTCAGTGTGGGTGACCTGAAACCACCGCCGGAGCCCCGGACGATTGCCGACATCGTCTCGCCGGGAGAGACCTCGTCGAGATCGCCAGGCGAGGCGCCCGCCTAGTCCGTGACGACCACGGTTGTGCCGATCCCGGCAAAGTCCCACATGAAGATCGCATCAGCGGTGGCTTGGCGCACACAGCCTCCGGACAACGCCTGGCCGAGCTGGCTGTCGGCCTCGATGGGCACACCGTTGTCCTTCGGGATCTCGTGAAAGCCGATGTTGTCACCCTTCGGACCGTGGGCGAACCTGACCATGAACCTCATGCAGATGTTCGGGTGGTCGATGTTGCAGGTGTAGCTCGAGCGGGAGAAGACTTGGTAGACGCCCGGTGTCGGCTGGCCGAACCGACCGGACACCCGATAGATGCGCACGGTGACGTTGTTGCCGTCGACGATCCACACCCTCATCTGGTTCTTCGAGTAGACGACACGCCTGCCGGCCCCGGACAGATACGGCACACCGGTGTTGGGTGGCGCGGGCGGGAGGGTGGTCGTCGATTCCTCAGTTGGTGGCGGCGGCAGCGTGGGCGTCTCTTGAATGCTGCTGCCACGCGTGGCCGGCACAGGAGCATCGGCGGCGGCCAGGCTGCTGGCCAGCGGTGCATTCACATCGCCTCCGTCGCCGGCGATCGTGGTGGTGGTGGTGCCGGCCGGCGGGATCGCGGACACGTCTGCGGGAAACGACACTGCGGCCACCGAGAGCGCCCCGATGCCTACGAATAGCGCTACAAGCCCAACCCTCGACTTCACGTCGAGCAGGCTACTGGGCGGTCTTCACATCCGTCGGGCCCGACGACGAGGGGGTCAAGCGCACCTCTGTCCGCAACGTCGCACCGTCCCTGAGCGTGAATTCGGCGATGCCACCGGCCTCGCTCAGATCGCTGCGAGTCGCTTCGACGGCGGCGAGTGCCGCCGGCGGCGCCTCGACGACCATCTCGTCGACCGTCGCTCGTTGACTGAGCTTCGACTCGGTCTTGGCTCGGCGCACGGCTGCCAGCACCTCGCTGACGGGCGCGAGCAGCGACACGTCACCGAGCGTGGCCAACGTGGCGGCATCGGGCCACGACTCGCTGTGCACCGAACCCTCGTGCCACCAGCACCACACCTCATCGGTGACGAACGGCAAGAAAGGCGCGAAGAGCCGCACGACCACGTCGAGGGCCTGGCGCAGCGCTGCTCTCGCGGAATGTGCCGCGTCTTCGCCCTGCGTTCCGTAAGCCCGCCCTTTGACGAGTTCGACGTAGTCGTCGCAGAACCACCAGAAGAAGGTCTCTGTGCGTTCCAACGCCCTGGCGTAGTCATACTCGTCGAGCGCTCGGGTGGACTCATCGACCACCTCGGCAAGACGCGCCAGCATCGCCAGGTCGAGGGCCGCGGCGGGTGTTGCACCGGCGGGCGGCTCACCGAAGCCGAGCACGAATTTCGTGGCATTCAGGAGCTTCGTCGCCAGTTTGCGACCGATCTTCATCTGGCCCTCGTCGACGATCGTGTCGACACCGGCCCTTGCGGAACCGGCCCAATAGCGGACGGCGTCGGTGCCATGGTCCTGCAAGAGGTCGATCGGCGTGACGGCGTTGCCCTTGCTCTTCGACATCTTCTTGCGATCGGGGTCGAGGATCCAGCCGGAGATTGCCGCATCGAACCACGGCAAGCATCCGTGCTCGTGGTGGCTGCGCACCACGCTGCCGAACAACCAGGTGCGGATGATGTCGTGCGCCTGCGGACGCATGTCCATCGGGAAGACTCGGGCGAAGAGGTCGGGATCATCGACCCAGCCGCCGGCGATCTGCGGAGTGAGCGATGACGTTGCCCACGTGTCCATCACGTCGGGATCGCCGATGAACCCGCCCGGCTTTCCGCGTTGGTCGTCGGTGAACCCTTCGGGGCATGCGACCGATGGGTCGATCGGCAACTGCTCCGGATCGGGAGTGAGGATCTGGTCGTACAGGGGATTGCACGCATCGTCGAGTCGGTACCAGAGGGGAATCGGCACGCCAAAGAAGCGCTGGCGGCTGATCAGCCAGTCGCCGTTCAGCCCGCCGACCCAGTTCTGGTAGCGGTTGTACATGTACGCGGGATGCCACCTCAGGTGCGCGCCGCGTTCGAGCAACGCGTTGCGCAGCGCCTCGTCGCGTCCACCGTTGCGGATGTACCACTGACGAGTTGCCACGATCTCGAGCGGCCTGGATCCACGCTCGTAGAACTTGACAGGGTGAGTGACCGGTCGCGGTTCACCGATCATCTCGCCGGACTCCGTCAACAGCTCGACGATCTTTCGTTGGGCCTGCTTCGGAGCAAGCCCCGCCAGCTGTGAGTATGCGGCCTCGCCGGCCGGCGAGACGATCCACGGCGGCGTGTCGGCCGCCATCCGGCCGTCGAAGCCTATGAGGGCGCGTGACGGCAGATTGAGCTCGCGCCACCACGTGACGTCGGTGGTGTCGCCGAACGTGCAGATCATCGCGATCCCGGTGCCCTTGTCGGGGTCCGCAAGGTGGTGTGCGAGCACAGGCACCTCGACTTCGAACAGGGGAGTGCGCACGGTGCTTCCGAACAGCGACTGGTAGCGCGGATCGTTGGGATGGGCGACCATCGCCACGCAACTGGCCAGCAACTCCGGCCGTGTCGTGTCGATCGTCAGGTCACCTTGACCGTCGCTGCGGTGAAACGTCAACTTGTGATAGGCGCCCGGCACGTCGCGGTCTTCCATCTCGGCCTGGGCGACCACAGTGCGTTCGTCGATGTCATAGAGCGTCGGCGCGTCCTGCTGATATGCCTCTCCCCGGGCGAGATTGCGAAGGAAGGCAAGCTGACTGGCTCGTTGCGCGCGTTCACCGATGGTGGTGTAGAGGAGTGACCAGTCGATTGAGATGCCGAGCCGGCGCACGAGTTGTTCGAACACCTCCTCGTCGTTCTGGATGACGCCATGGCACAGGCTGACGAA
>JANMMQ010000473.1:0-5154 GCA_031373465.1 Ilumatobacteraceae bacterium
GCCGGCCGGTGGTTCGGTGCCCGACCACACGCCCGAGGTGCATCGCACCGGGAGCAGGGGCGGCAATTGATCGAGAGCGTCGCCGATCAGGTCGCCCATTTCAGCTGCCGCCTGCGGGCCGAGATGGATGCCATCGGCCGAGAACCAGTTGGACGGCATCCCGGCGCTCCTCGTTGCCCAGTCGGCGATCACCAGCTCCGGATCGTTTCTGCTGCGTAGCACTGCATTGCTCTCCCGGTAGCGCGCCTCGTTGCCCGCGCCACCCGCCTCTCGGTACGTCAGCCAGATCACATGCTTGATGCCCTGTCGGCGGGCCTCGGTGATCATCACGTCGACTGCGGCGCCGATACCGAACTGGCCGCTCGACGGATCGTCGTAACCAACGGCGATGACTAGGGCGCGGTCGTATTGACCGGCACGCGCCCGCAGCACGGTGATGGCGTTGGTTGGCGCTGACCCAGGCGGGATCCGACAGCTCGTCGTGATCAGCCGCCTGCACCCGGCACTGTCCAGGATGAAGGAGTGACGGGCCGCCAACGCTGCCCGACCAGCCGAGCTGTACGGCTGTGCGAGACCGTTGAGGACGGAGTCGCCGATCAGCAACGCCTCTGCTTTTGCGGCTGCGGCGCGCCCGACGAAGGGAGGCGAAACCACGGCAGTAGCAGCAAGTAGTGAGGCAACCACGAACCGTCCAACATTGCCAAAAAATGGCCGTCGCCCCGAACGCTGTCGCATCGTTCAAACGCTACCTCAACCACACTGACCTGGCCGTTTTCGTTTGGACCCTCTGGTCCACCACATCTGAAACAGGTCGTCAGTCCTACTCCCATCGGCCTATTGGCCGAGGCCCATCACTTCCTTACGATGGCGGCATCGGGGCCGGTTCCAAGGAATCGGCGGGACAACCGGACAATCGGGACGGATTCGGATGGGTACCACAAGAGCTTTGGCTGTCGTTGCGATCAGCCATCAACGAGCTTCGTTGGCAATCCTCGAACAGGTCAATCTCGATGCGGAAGGATGCGCGACGCTTGCCCAGACGCTCCTTCAATCCGACGGAGTCTCCGAGGCAGTCGTGTTGTCGACCTGCAATCGCACCGAGCTCTATCTCGTCGGGTCCGCTCCCGATACCCATGCGGCTCTGAGGGCCCTGGTCGACCAGACGCATGCCGATCTCGATGGCAGTCACGTGTGGCATGCGACCGGCCAGCCGGTTGCACAGCATCTCTTCCGGGTGGCGGCCGGCCTCGAGTCGCGAGTCGCCGGAGAACGAGAGATCCTCGGCCAGGTTCGCACCGCAATCTCGGTCAGCCGCGCTGCGGGAACCGTGGGGTCTCACCTCGATTGCCTGTTCCGCTCGGCAATCGCCGTAGGCCGGCGAGTTCAGCACACCGATCGTTCGTCACCAGCGCTACTGCCTGAGATCGGCCTCGACAACGCTCGCCCCGATCCCAGCAAGCCCGTCGGGCTGACGATGGTCATGGGCGCCGGACTGATGGCCGCCGAGACAGTCCGCGAACTGGTCTCGCGCCGGATGGACTTCGTCGTGTGTGCGCGCCGCGTCGAGCGTGCCGCGTTGCTGGCGCGTCGTCCCGATCAAGTTGTGCCGTTCGATGAACTGCCGCTGATTCTCGAACGCGCCGAGGTCGTCGTGTGTGCAACCGGCGCACGCGCTCCACTGCTCAGTGTTGCCGACGTCGTGTTGGCCATGGCCCGACGCGAGGGCCGGCCGTTGGTCATCGTGGATCTGTCGTTGCCACGTAACGTCGACCCAGCTGCCGGACGGGTCCCAGGAGTTCGGCTACTGGACCTCGAAGACCTGGTTTCGGGTAGCTCACTGGCGGAGTTGCGTCGTCGCGCAGAGACCGTCGAGGACGAGTTCCGACGATTCGTCTCGTGGCTCGCCGGCCAGCACGCCGGCCACCTGATCGCACGCTTGCACAGCGGGGTCCGCGAGTTGTGCCGCGAGGCGCTCGAGGTCTCGTTCGCCGAGGCAGGCTTGGGTTCGGCCGCGATTGCCGAAGCCAGTCACACCCTTGCCGGCAGGATCCTTCACACGCCCACGATCACCATCAAAAGGTTCGTAGCCGAGGGCGATGAAGCCGCGGCCCTAGCCGTCTTGACCTCGTTCGGAATCTCGGCAGACGCCGACCAACCGCGGTCTATCCCGAGCGCGCGATCGGTCCGGCTCGTGGCTCGCTCCAGCCGGCGTTTCGTCGAGGTCGGCCGCGTGCGGGGTCGTGCCGCTTCATCTGTGATGATTGCCAGCTGACTCAACCGCTGAACCTGTGCGCCGCAGTGCGTATGGTTGAGGTTGATGAGCGAGGCTGAGACCGCGACTGCCGAACCGCGGCTCTCGCCGTGGGCCCCGTTGCGAAACACGGTGTTCAGGGCGCTGTTCATTGCTCAGCTCGCGTCGAACATCGGCACCCTCATGCAGAGCGTGGGATCGGCTTGGTTGATGGGCGACCTCGGCGCCTCACCGTTCCTGATCGCTCTCGTCCCGACAGCCAGCATGTTGCCCGTCTTGCTGGTGGGCATACCCGGAGGTGCCTTTGCCGACATCTTCGATCGGCGACGACTGTTGATCGGGGGACAGTTGTGGATGTTGGCGTGCGCTGCCGTGCTCGCCGTCATGACATTTGCTCATGTCGTCACGCCCGCCAGCCTGCTGGCACTGACGTTCGGCCTCGGCTTGGGGTCGGCCTTCACATTCCCGGCATACCAGGCCATCCAACCCGAGTTGGTCCCACCCAGCGACTTCCGCCAAGCGATCGCCCTGGGCTCGATGACGTTCAACGTCGGACGGGCCGTCGGTCCGGCCATCGGAGGGTTCATCGTCGCGATCGCCGGCCCCGGATGGGTGTTCCTGATCAACGCCGTGTCATTCCTCGCAATCGTCGGTGTTCTGGTCTGGTGGCGCCGCCCATTCCCCGAGGAGACAATGCCAGCCGAGACGTTGAGCGGGGCCGTGCGCGCCGGCCTGCGGTTCGCGGCGCACTCCCCGGCTCTGCGCGTCGTGCTCAACCGCACCGCAGTGTTCGCACTACCTGCCGCAGGCATGCAGGCACTCCTGCCCATCGTCACCCGCGACCGGCTCGGATTGAGCAGCGGCGGCTTCGGTGTGCTGCTTGGCTGTTTCGGCATCGGCGCGGCTGGCGCAGCGGTGATCCGACCACGCCTGGACGAGCGCTTTCATCACGATCAACTCGTGTTCGGGTCGTCAGTTGCGTTGGCCGCAATGCTCGTCGTCGAAGGGGTCAGTCGCATGCCTTGGGCAACCGGTATTGCGATGCTGATCGGCGGTGCGGCGTGGGCAACCGCATTGACGAGCACGAGCGTGGTGGCGTTCTCGGTGCTGCCCGAGTGGGTCCGCGCCCGCGGAATGGGTTTGTACATGCTGGTGCTCTCCGGCGGCGTGGCACTAGGGAGCGCGGCATGGGGGGCGCTCGCGGAAGTCAGCCTGACCGGATCACATCTGGTCGCGGCGGGTGTGTTGATCCTGTCGTTGGCGACCACCCGGCGATGGCTGCTCGGTGCGCTCACGGGGCTCGATCTGCGCATGGCTCCGATCGACGATCCAACCATCGCAATCGTGCCCCGTCAGACCGACGGTCCGGTGCTGGTCACCTTGATGTACGAAGTTCCAAGTGAGGACGTGAAAGCATTCGCCGACGCGATGCGTGTGGTCGAACGGCATCGCCGGCGAACGGGAGCGTACAGATGGGGACTGTTTCGCGATCTCGCCGAGCCCGAGAAGTTCATCGAGACGTTCGTCGTCGAATCGTGGGGTGAGCACCTTCGCCAGCACCGGCGCAGCACCGTCAACTCGGATCGGTTCCTGGACCCCGTTCGGCGCTATCTCGCACCGGATGCCGTCGCCGCCCACTATCTATCTGTGTACGCCCCAGGCGGTCGCACACAGACAGACCACGCCGAGCCATTATGACGTTGGCCGACATCCTGCGCGAGCACATCGACGGTAGAACCATGCACCCGATCATGGCGGCCGCCGAGAAGTGGCCCGCATCGCCGTGGATGCAACCGTGGAAGCCGAGTGGCGATCAGGTCATGCGTTAGCGAACCCCGCGCAATGGCGGGAACTTCGAGGGAAGGCCCTTCGCCGTGACCTGGAACAGATGAATGGCCTCGGGCAGCCCGCGCAGCTTGTGCTCGCCGAGTGCTTTGAAGCGCACGCCGAGCGGGGCGGAGGCCATGACGCCTTCTCTGGTGTTGCCCGAGACCACGACCTGTCTGCCGTGGCCGGCGGCGCAGATGCGTGAGGCGGTGTTGACATCCATCCCGACGTAGTTCCTCTCGGTCGAGGTTGGGTAGCCGCTGTGGATGCCGATCCGCACGCGAACGTCGAGATCGTCGGTCCAGGATCGTTCGATCAATTCGTGTTGAAGCGCAACAGCCGCGTCGACCGCGTCGCGGGGCGACGCGAACACGGCAAAGAACTCGTCGGCACGTGCCTCTACCTCATGACCACCTGCAGCGATGGCTCCGTTGCGCAGGACCGACCAGACTTCGTCGATCAGTTCCCGGTACCGCTCCCCCAGTGTCTGGACGAGTGCGGTGGAGCCCTCGATGTCGGTCATGAGCATCGTCACGAATCCAGCGGGCAGGTCGAGAGGTCGCGGTTGCTCACCGAGCGCGCGCTCGTTCTGGAGCTGACCGGCGATGAAGCCGACGGGCACGATCTTGAACTTCTTTGCCGCGTTGAGCAGGCGCATGCGTGCCTGCTCGCGGGCGGACTCGTCTTCGAAGGCGACCTGTCCGAACCGCACTAGGGCGTTTCGGACGTGACTGGGATCGTGGATGGGCAGCCTGCGCCGCCCACCGGAATCGATGTACGCGAACGCACGGTCGGGAAGGTTTGCGCGCTCCTTCGGGTCGAGACGGGGCATGCGACTGACGATATCAACGGGGTGTGATACGGCCAGGCGATCGCAAACTTGCCGCCTCCGATCTTGGTGAAGCGTGAGCGAGCAGACCGCAGGCGGCCACCATGACCAGAACGTTCTTGATGATGTACTGGCCCGTCATCGTCGGAACGAGCGCCGACTGCCAGGTCAGCTCAGGGACCAGCACCAACGGCGCGCAGGCCACGGTCATGTGCACGATCAGCAGAGCAATCGTCAAACGCACCAT
>JANMMQ010000491.1:0-12946 GCA_031373465.1 Ilumatobacteraceae bacterium
GTCGGCGCCGAGAGATTGGCCGGCATCGGCTGCACCCGTTGCCCGAGGCGTTCGACCACATGAACGGCTCGTTCCATGCGTGCCAACAAGCGGTCGAAATCCGGCGGGCGATCGAGGATGGTGACAGCGGCGAAGGCGCTCGACAGATGGGGATCCTTCTCGAGACGCCACATCAGGCCCTCGGCGTCGCTCATCTTGCGATCGAATTTGGGCATGTCGGCCATGCGCCCACACTAAGTCACGTCCTCGCGCGGGTTTCTACCGCGACGAGTGGACGAGTCCGGCGGCTAGACAATCTTCACGTCTGCTGTGAACTTGACCTCGTTGAACCCGTAGCGCGCAGTCACCACCATGCGCCACGTCGCCGCGTACGGGAACGTCGCGCTGTTGCTGATGACGTGGCTCGCCCCCGCCTTGGTAACTGTGATTTCGATCGGGTCCACACCGCGCGAGGGATCCTGGATCGTCACGTTGACGGCGTCGGGCTGGTCGAGGCTGCTGTTTGGACTGGAGAGATAGATGTGCACCTCGTTGGCGCCAACCCGGCCTGGGGAGACTGTGATCGTGGTGAGGTAGCCGCCGCTAGTCAGGGTTGCCGAGAACGGCGCCGAGGCGGTGGCTTGTGACGGATTGGCCGCCATCAGCAAGGACGTGATGATGACGACGGCCACAGCGAGGACCATCTCGATGCCGGTCGCCCGACGCAACCGAGCGCGATCGAAGTCGGCGCCGGCCGCTCCGACGTTGGCGGTACGGTTCGACACCGGCAACAGAGAGAGTCGGCCGTGCGTGGAGGCGCGAGCGACAGTCGCCACGGCCAGGACAGCGGCGACCGCAATCAGCTTCCAGATCAGCAACTTGCCGTATGACGTGCCAGTCAGACCATCGATCGATCCCACCTGGCGAATGCCCTGAATCGTGCCGGTGACAACTATCGCCGCGACGGCGAGCAACGCGATGTTCGAGAACCGCTCTGCACCATCGCCTTCAACGTCGTTGAAGCTGAGCACCAGCAACGCGAGACCTCCTAGCCACACAGCCATCGACGAGACGTGCAGCATCGTGAGGAGCACACCGAGGTAATGCCATCGACCGGTTGCTCCGTGTCCTCCGTACGCGGAGGCGATGCCGACGACTATGAGGCCGATGACAAGGAGTGCTCTCCACCACCATGCACGGCTGCGCGACGTCGTGGTCAGCAAGACGACGGCTGTGACAGCAAGCGCGGCAGCCCGGACAATCCAGGCAACACCGATGGTCGTGTCGAAGACGGCTCTCCAGGCCGAGCGGTCGGTGATCACACCCAGCGATCGGCCGGCGGTGTAGCCGACCTCGAGCGGCATCGCAAGCAGTCCGGCAACGGTTCCGACCGCCGCGGCTGCCCCGAGCACGAGGCGCTGACGCCGGCCGAACGGCACGATCCCCAACCCGCAGATCAGCAGACCACCGAACACCAGGGCGATCGACGCGGTCATGAGCGACCGGCTGACGCCCAGCCCAACGCTTGCTGTCTTGCCCGTGTGGCTGCTGCCGATGATCTGATCGAGCAGGCCGGATGCGAGGTTCGATTCCGGGCCGACCTGGAAGGTGAACGCGGCATGGACAGGGTGCGAGTCGCTGGACACCACACGCCAGTCGACGACATACGACCCGTTGGACAACTTCGGTAGATCGATCTGGACCGCTTCGCCGCGCCCGTCCGGGTGCCGCGCCGGGCCAACGCTGATCGACTTACCGGTGCCGTCGAACACGCGGATGGCGCCGAGCGATATCTCGACCGGTTCGTTGAACGTCAACGTGACTTGTACCGGCGCGGTGTCGAGCACGGCGCCCGGCTGCGGATCACTGGTCAGCAGCTCGGCGTGGGCCGCGACTCTGCCGACGCCGACGAACGTTGCGAGCAACAATCCGGCGGCGACAGCGGCCGCAATACGTCGCGGCCGGCTCATGGCTCGACTGGCACCTGTTCGATTGGCGCCGGTTCCACGGCTGCCGTTGCTCCGAGGCCGTTGACGAGCTCGGATCCCACGACTGCGGCAGAAAGTGCCAAAGCGACGGCGACGGCGATCCGTTGCAGGAGCGCCGGAGCCCAGCCGGCGAGCAGCTGGTGCTCGAAGACCTCGAAATGGGTGACAGCGAGAACCATGACGAGCACAGCGGCGACGGCTGGCAGCCACCGACTCTTCAAGACCAAGCCCGCGATCGCGATGGCAGTCGCCAACGCACTTGCACCGATTCGGAAGACACTCGACCCGCTGCCGACGAAACACGCGATCGCAGCGATCAGCGCGAAGTATGCGGCAAAACGGCGCAGCGACACGACGAGCACGAGAGCGGCGAGCAACGCGCACGCAGCAATCGAAGTGACGACGAGCCAGGCGATCCTGGATGGCGGCGGCAGCCACGTGACCCGGACGATCGCTGCGGCCGCCTTGCCGTCGACGAGCAGTTCGACGCGGTTTGCCGGGAAGATGACACGTTCGACGTTCGGGTTGTCGCGCACATCCTGTCGTGGCGTGGGATCCATCCAGTGGGTGCGATGATCGTGCCAGCGAACCGAGTTGCCGTCGCTGAGCTTCACCCAGTTCGGTTGAGCTGTGGCCGTTGCAGTCGCGGGGATCGTCGTGCGCGCGAACCGGTCGAGGTTGATGTAGTGCGCAGGTGAGTTGAGGTTCTCGAACACACCGTCCGCGTCGAGTCGAAGATACGGCTCGCCGTCGTAGCCGAGGATCTGCACCTCTTTTGCGGTGGTGCGCACGAGCTCCATCCGGTTCCCGAGCTCGACCGGGCGCACTTCGATGCCCGTCGAGTCGCCGTCGTAACCCGTGACCTCGATGCGGTAGTCGCTGCTGGCGCCGCCGTTGCCTCCGTGTGCCGAGACCGGTTGCGCGGGAGCGAAAATCAGAGCAGCCAGCAGCACCGCACCGATCGATTTTCGGTTCACTGGCGAAAAGGTATCGGGTGGCGGGAACTTTCTCCGGTCACAGGACGACAACAACTGAGATGAGAACATCCTTCTTCAAACACGCTGTAGCCACTGCTGTCACCTCGGCGACCGTCTTGCTGATGGCGGCAGGAATCGCGTCGGCTCACGTCGATCCCGACCCCGCCGCGATGCAAGCGGGCACCCCCGGAACCGTTGCGTTCCATGTCGAGCATGGTTGCGACGGATCACCGACGACGAGCATGAAGTTCGAGATTCCCGACGGCGTCAGTGGAGTTGCCGCAGTCGACAAGGATGGGTGGACGGCGAGCCTGAACGGCAATGTCCTCGAGTTCAAGGGCGGGCCTCTTGCCGCTGACCAGGCCGACCATTTCGACATCACGTTCACCGCGCCATCGCAGCCCGGCGACATCCGCTTCCCCGTCATCCAGACCTGCGAGCAGGGCGAGTTGGCGTGGATCGAAGTGGCCGCGCAAGGCGAAGCCGAGCCTGATCATCCTGCGCCGACGATCAAGATCACGCAGGGCCCACCAACCTCGGCCGATCTCACCCCCGCCCCCGAGGCCACCGACGTTGCGACGGACGCAACGCTGGTCGCAACCAGCGCTACCGACGTGATTTCACCGGCTGTGACAACCGCAACTGCGGATGATTCGAGCAACACCGGCGCAATCGTCGGCGTCGCCATCGGCGCGGCGATCGCCGCGACAGGAATCGGGATCATGCTGGCCCGACGGAAGAACCTCCCGCCACAGGGCTGAGCAATGGGTCGTGAGGCCCTAATCGTTCGATCAACATTGTCATTGCTGCGGTCGTGCGACATGATCTCCACTGATGGCCGAGATCGACCAAGAACTTCGCGCACTCGTCGAGGCCGCGCGCGAGGGCGACAACGTTGCTGTTCGCGAACTGGTGCGCCGCACGCAGCCCTCGATTTGGCGATTGTGCAACGTTCTCGGTTCGGCCGGCGAGGCAGACGATCTGGTTCAGGAGACGTATCTACGCGCGTTCCGGTCACTGTCGAGCTTCCGCGGCGAGGCGCCGATCAATGCCTGGCTGCTGTCGATCGCCAGGCATGTGTGTGCCGATCACGTTCGCAATCGCGTCCGCCAGCGCCGCGTTCTCGGCGCGTTGAGTCACGCAAATGAAGACGAATGGACGCCTGCCCCGGGCAACCCGACCTACGCGCTGCTCGACGGGATCGATCCGGATCGGCGGGAAGCCTTCGTACTGACCCAAGTGCTCGGCTTGTCGTACGACGAAGCGGCAATCGTGCTCGACTGCCCGATCGGAACCATTCGATCACGCGTCGCCCGTGCACGTGCCGAACTTGCGGGTGAAGTGCGAGCGGCCGAAGCCTGCTAGCCGAACCGCGGTGATCCTGCCGCTCTAGAGACCCAGCGTCGGCAGCGTGATCGGTGGCAACGTTACCGGTGGCAAGGTCACCGGAGGGAGCGTTACTGCGGGCAACGTGGCCGGCGGAACTGTGATGACCGGAACGCTGATCGCGGGGACTGTGACCGTGGGGACTGTGACCGTCGGGACGGTGGGACCGATCGGCGGAAGGGTGATCGTTGTCGGAACGGGCAACACGGTGGAGGGATTGGTCGTCGGCGTTGTGCCCGGCGTCGGCGACGTGGTGGTCGCAGTCGATGGCGTCTCGTCCGGCGGCACTCGAGCAGGAGCTTTGGGCGAGCCCGGCTCTTGCCCAGGGGGGACTGCGTTGTTGGGGTCCGACGCCGATGGGGTCTGATCCGGAGGTACTCGACTGGGCTGCTCACCCGGCCCGGTGTCGACCGATGTGTCCGCCTCTGATCTGTCTGCAATCACCTCATGCGCCGGAGTTCCATTTGGTCGGCTCGGCTCTGAGTACACGCTGGTCACGGGGCCCAGTCCCAACCCCGTGACCGCGATCATGGTGCCCGCCATTGTCGATGCTGCCGGCGCTGCCGCCAGACGACCGAAGACCGCGAGCTGCGTGAGCCACGACAGTGGGCCTATCGCCTTGCGCAAATCGCCGATCGAGATCTGCAGGAAAGCGCGGACCATGTCGGGATCGAACTGCGTGCCGGCGCAGCGCGTGATCTCGAGCCGGGCTTCTTGGATCGTCATCGGCTTCTTGTAGGAGCGTGTGGCAGTGATCACGTCGAACACGTCGACGACCGCGACGAGGCGACCAGCGAACGAGATGTCCGTGCCCGACAGTCCCGATGGGTATCCAGATCCGTCGAACTGCTCGTGGTGCTCGCCGATCGCTCTTGCCCAGTCACCCAGCCAGTCGGCAATCGGTCCTTGGATCAGAGCGAGGCCCTCCGCTGGGTGCGTCTTCAGCACCTTCCACTCGTCGGCAGTCGGCTTGCTCGGTTTGCGCAGGATCTCGCCGGGAACGCGCAGCTTCCCGATGTCGTGCAGCAGCGCAGCCCAACGCAGCTTCTCGCGATCTTCGGTTTCGAGCTGCAACTGTGCAGCCAGGAGATCCGCCATCGCTCGCACACGCTCGGAATGACCTCGTGTCAGCGGGTCGTGATGGTTCAGCGCAGCAATGAGTGTCAGAAGCTCTGTCGCACCCGCCCGTGTCGTCGGTTCGAGCTCGGCCTGCTGCAGTTGGCGGGCCAACTGCCTCGTCGTGCCCGTCCGGAGGGCAACCGAGAAGCGTGAAGGTACGTGGTCGGGGAACACCAGCGACAGCTTCAACAGAGCAGCGAGGGGCAACATGCGCCTGGCGATGCGGTCGGTCGCAATGAGGACGGCGGTGGATGTGGCAAGGATCGATACCCACCAGACGATGAGGAAGGGTAGACCGCGTGGCGGTGCGATCAACCGTGACAGTGCGGCAGACCACGCCAGAGCGGCAACGATCGGTGTGGTGAACGCGAGGAGGCGGATGCCGGTGGCGACCAAGGGGTGGCCCCGCCAGGACCTGAGCTGCTGCTGTGTAGGCGCGACACCGAGTGGCACACATCGTTGTCGGCAAGCCCGAGCCTAAATTTGAGCAACATCGACGATTTTGGGTCGTTCGACCTATCGCGCCCTCAGTTCACGAGGATGCTGAAGATCCGTGAGCCGATAAGTCCGAGGACAGCGCCGACGCCGGCACCGGCAACCACATCGGATGCATGGTGAATCCGCACGTACACGCGGCTGAGCGCGACGATCGTCGCGACCGCGTACCACACGGGTGCCAGGGCACGTCCGGTGGCGGTGGTCAAGATGGTTGCGGCGAAGAAGGCGGCCGAAGCATGACCGCTGGGAAAGCTCGATGTCGATGGGCGACGCACGATGAAGCGCGGGTCACCCCGCTCCGTTGGACGCTTGCGCCGGAACAACCGCTTCAACC
Organism: Ilumatobacteraceae bacterium; assembly: GCA_031373465.1. Classification (GTDB taxonomy): domain Bacteria; phylum Actinomycetota; class Acidimicrobiia; order Acidimicrobiales; family Ilumatobacteraceae; genus JAENVT01. Next base: position 6,282 of record JANMMQ010000491.1, read on the forward strand.
CCTGGTTGACGAACAGGCTCTCGACGGCGATCATCGCCGACAACAGCACCGACTGGCGCCACACCGACGGGTCGATGATGGCCCGACCGATGCCGATGAGGTGCCAGATGACGCTGAAGTCGCCGAGAAAGCTGGCGGCTCTGAAAACGGGATCAGCGAGACGATTTCCCCTGAGCCTTTCGAGCTGACCATCGCCCCACCGGTCGAAGGCGCCGACTGGGCTCACGCGACAAGCGCGGCATGACGCAATGGCGCCTCGACGGCCGCCAGTTCGGGATCGCCTCCGAATGCTGGGCACCACTGCTGAAACGAGCACGATGCGCACAGCGGGCCCTGGCGGGGCAAGAAGTTGCCGGTGATGCACGCCCGCTCCACGGCCTTCCACACCGCAGTCGTGCGCGTTGTGATGAACTTGACCGACTGTGCAGACGGAAGAGCCGTGATGGTCTCGCCGGTGCGGAGGTACATGAGGCGGATGGCCGAGGGACGTCGACCGAGCACCTCTTCGCAGAGGAACGAATAGAAGTGCACGCCGGCCAGGCGGCGTTGTTCGTACTTCAGACCGGGAGCGCGGCCGGTCTTGTAGTCGGTGACGACGAGACCGCCATCTGCATCGAGCTCGAGTCGGTCGATGATGCCGCGCAGCGCCAGGTTGCCGACCTGCGCTTCAAGGCGCAGTTCGATCCCGATCTCGCGTATGGCCGTGGGATCCTCCAAGCGGAAGTAGGCCTCGACCAGAGACCAGGCGTCGGCGACGAATGCTTGCTGTTGGTCGTCGTCGAGGTTCAACAGGACGAACTCAGGGTCCGACGCGTACTCGTCGACCGCCTGCCGGAAGCAGGTCTCGGCAGTGGTGATGGTGCGAGCTGCCTGGGGGTGGATGAACAGCAACTCGAGCACTCGGTGGACCAACGAGCCCTTGGTGGTGTGCGGACTGGGCGTCTCGGGAAGTCGTTCGATGCTTGCGAACCGGAAAGCCATTGGGCACGACGTGAATGCCTCGACGCGGCTGGGAGACAGGCTGGTTGGCACCGGATACATGCCACCATCGTAGAGAAGGGGTGCGCGCCAGTAGTCGATCATCGCGTCGCTGCAGCTAGAGGACAGCGGCGACCAGTTCGGCGACCACTTTCGGATGTGTCATGGGCCCGAAGTGGTCGAGATCGTCGAGCTGCACATAGGTCCCGTTGGGCAGCCGCTCGGAGATCGCCCGCCCGTAGCCGGCCGGAGAGTCGGGCGCAGGCAAGCCGCACACAACAAGAACGGGAAGGTCGAGCTCCGGGAGCTGATCCCAGGTGTCCTGGTGCCTGCTCATCTCGAAGGTCGTCGCTTCCAACTCCGGAAGACACTTGAGGTGTACACGTCCATCGGCGCCCTCGCCAAAGCCATGCCGCACGTACGCCTCGCGGGCCGCCGGGGTGAAGCCGCTGAGTGGTGGCTTCGATGCGAAGTTGGCAATCGCCGCGTCGTACGAATCGAAGGTCGTTCGCCGCCGGCGGGCACCGGACGCGAGTTGAACGGGACCTTGCTCGGTCGGTGTCTCCGCCGGTGGAAACACGATGGGCTCGTAGATCACAAGATGTGAGAACAGCCCGGGACGACGATGAGCGGCCATCATCAGGCAGGCGCCGCCCATCGAATGACCGAACGCGCGAAGTGGAGCAGGAAGAGTCAGCGCAACTGCCTCGATGTCGTCGGTGTAGCGCCGCCAGTCGACACCGACATCCTTCGGTTGCGGCGTGTCTCCGTGGCCGCGATAGTCGAAGCCGATCGAATGAAACCGCGGCGCGAGCGCCTCGGCCAGCGGTTGGTAGCAGTACCCGTGAAAGCCCGTCGCGTGTGACATGAGCAGCGGAGCTCCGTTGCCGTCCGCGCCGGCCAAGTCGTGGACGGCGACTTCGACCCCGTCGGTGGAGCTGACCGTCATGCGTTGTTGTTACGCCTGCGGCGACGGCGCCACCAAAGCGTCAAGATCCGATCGAAGGCAATACCGAGCAGGACGGCGACCAGCAGCGACCAACGGATGGTGGTGTCCTTCTCGAAGATGAGGAAGTCGATCTTCAAGTGTTCGCTGTTCTGCAAGAAGAAGACGACGAAAAGTGCGACGACGACGGCCAAGCCGATGAGCGTGGGGCTCGGTCCGCTGCGTCCGGCCTCGACAATTGGATGACGTTCGCTCGCGTTGTTGTTCTCATCGCTCATCGTCATTGTTCAGTGCTCCTTCTCGGGCGAGTTCATCGGCCCATGTACCGGCAAACAACCTCAATCATGCCTCCGAAGGCCGGAGGAGGTGAACCGCTGATTATTGTGTGACGAATACCCGGTCAACGACTCGAAAAGGAGACACGAATGTCGTACGGAATTGCCCTGGTGTTCGAAGGTGTCAGCGAAGCGGACTATTGGGCGGTGAACTCGGAACTCGGCATCGGCCGTGACGGGTCCGGTGAGTGGCCCGAGGGCATGAAGTCACACGTTGGCGGGCCGACTCCGAACGGCTGGGTCGTGATGGAGATCTGGGAATCCAAAGGAGCCCAAGAGGCGTTCATGGCCAGCCGGTTGGGTGCTGCTCTCGGTGCCGTCGGATTGCCGGCACCGTCTCAGGTCATCGAGACCGACACGGTCAACGAGCACACCTCCGTCTGAGATCACCTGACGAGCGGAGTCAGCGTCGACGTTCTAGTTTGATCAGGATTCTTCCGAATCGACGGGAACCAATCGATGCCACCAAGCGACTGGAACACCATGGACTGCTCGGTGTGGTGCGACGCGCTGTCGGCAATGGCCGATCGTGAGCAGCCCGAGATCGACGAGCGTCTCGTGGCAGCCCACGTTGCCCGTTGTGCTGATTGCCGGTCGTACAAGGAGATGATCGACGCCTCACCGGGCATCTCGCGTATCACTGAACCGGCGGACATGCCCGACCTCGCGAAGGGGATCGCCAAGTTGAACTCCGCCGCCGACCGCGCCGGTCATTGGAGCATCCTGCGCGTCGTGCTCGCGGTCGTTGCTGTTCTGGTCATCGCGTTCGCGCTGCCCGCGTTGATACTCGGAGAAGAGCACGACGCGGCCACACACTCGGCGCGGCACCTCGGCGCCTTTGGTGTGGCATACGGGGTGGCCCTGATTGTCGTCGTCGTTCGCCCTGCACGGGCCCGGTCGATTCTCCCGGTCGCGTTGGTCCTTGCCGGCGCGCAGGTTCTCGGAGCGATCGTCGATATGGCGACGGGCCGCATTCCCTTGATCGGTGAAGTACGGCACCTGCCTCAGATCATCAGCGTCTTCCTCATCTGGTTCCTCGCAGTGCCGTCAACTGGCGCGGTGGCACCAGGTCGAAACCTACGATGCCTCCTCACCTCGAAGTGATCGACGGAGAGCGCTGGGCAGGCTGACGACGGTCAGGCTGACAACGATCACTCTGGCGACTCGCGAGGTGGCCCCGTGCGCAGTCGGCTCATCGAGCAGTCGAGCGCATCGGGATCGCTGACCGCGCTCCACAGCGTTTCCAGCCACCACGTGGCTCCGGCCTCGGCCCACGCCGCCGGCGAATGCTCACTCCATGCTCCTTCGACGATGACGTCGAACCGCCGGTCGGGGAGCTGCATGTGCTGCAGTTCCTCGAGGGTGCATTGACGCGCCTTGCCGTTCTCGACGACCTGAGGGATCAGGCCGTCGCATGCCAGTGCCCGCGTCATCGACTTCTTCGAGCCGAGTGCCCCGACGCACCAGATGGGAACCCCGGACTCCTGTTTGGTGTGGCCGATTGTCGGGAAGTCGCTCGGCTCGACCGTGTAGTGCTTCCCGTTGTGCGCAAACGGCTGGCCGGCCCAGAGGCCGCGCACGATGCTCAAGCCCTCATCGAGCAGTTCGCCGCGGACCACCTTGTCGGTCTCTTCACCGAACGCTTCATAGCCGCTGTCCAGCGCACCGAGGCCGACGCTGACGATCGCCCTGCCGTTCGAGAGGCGATCGACCGTGGCCACCTGCCCGGCCAGCTCCCACGGCTTGCGACGCGGGAGCGGCGTCAGCATCGTGCCCAAGCGGATCGAAGTCGTGCGGCACGCCGCAACTGCCAACGAGACCCATGCATCCACACCCCACACGGGCTCCCAAACGAACAATCCGTCCCAGCCGTGGAGTTCGGCGACGGCCGCGAGCTCGCCCACATCGGCGGCATCAGCCCACGGCACCACGAAACCGAACTTCATCGGCCAATCATCGCGCTTCACGAGAAGGCCCGCGGCAGCGAGATCGCAATTACAGTCTCCGCCGATGGACTTCCAGCTACCGGGCGCGGACGATCCGCGCCGCGTGGTCGTGCGCAGCTGGCTGGACGACCACCCGCAGGCGACGACCAAGCAGCTCGCCGAAGCCGGCTATGTGGCACCGCAGTGGCCTGCACCGTGGGGACTTGCTGCCGACCCCGTTCACCAATTGATCATCGACGACGAGTTGTCGAAGGCAAAGGTCCGCCGACCGGCGAATCCGATCGGCATCGGTTGGGCGGGGCCGACCTTGATGTATGCCGGCACCGAGGATCAGCAGCGTCGGTACCTGCCGCCGATGTTGTCAGGCGAAGAGTTCTGGTGTCAGCTGTTCAGTGAGCCCGGAAGCGGCAGTGATCTCGCCAGCCTCGGAACTCGCGCAGTGCGCGACGGAGACGAGTTCGTTGTCAACGGACAGAAGATCTGGACCAGTAGCGCGCAACATGCTGCATTCGGAATCCTTCTCGCCCGGACCGACCCAGATGTGCCGAAGCACAAGGGCATCTCCTACTTCATCTGCCCGATGAAAGCCCCGGGCATCGAGATACGTCCGATCACCGAGATGACCGGTGGGCACACCTTCAACGAGGTCTTCTTCAGCGATGTGCGCATCCCCGCGGGCAACCTGGTCGGTGACCTCAACGATGGTTGGCGGCTGGCCAAGGTCACACTCGGCAACGAACGCATCTCGCTGTCGACCGGCGGGGTCTTGTGGGGCAACGGGCCCACGGCGTTGGAGCTGATCGAGTCGATCAGGGACCGTGGCCAGGTCACGGATCCGAACATGCGGCAGCGCATCGCCGGCGTCTACATCGAACACACCCTTCTCGATCTCATCCGCCTGCGCACGTTGAGCGCCCGGCTGAAGGGCCAACAGCCCGGCCCGGAGGCCAGTGTGCGCAAGATCCTCGCCGACGAGCACGGCCAACACGTGATGGCCCTCGCCCGCGACCTCATCGGTGCCGAGGCGATGCTGGCGCCCACCGACCAGAGGGGGTTCGGCCCCGAGCTGGCGGCCGGATTACTGCACCCGGGCTGGTATCACGGCTACCTGTTCAGTCAGGCCCTCACGATCGGGGGCGGCACCGGCGAGGTGCAGCGCAACATCGTCGGCGAGCGCGTGCTCGGTCTGCCACACGACACCGACGTCACCACCGGAATGAGTTGGGCCGAGGCCCAACGCGCCGACCGCGTCGCGACGGGCTAGGCCGACGCGCCGCCGTACCGCCGCAGCCCGCGTTTCCAGCACCATCTCGACACGACCAGCAGTACCGCTGTGAACGCGATCATCACCACGACGGACTGCCAGGCCAACCTGCCCGTCACCGCCTCTGAGGGCACAGTGATCGCAAACGCGAGCGGGATGATGAAGGTCAGCCCGTAGCGCAACCAGCCCGGATAGATCCCGACGGGATACTGGCCGGCGCGGAACAGGCCGTCGAACAACTCCTGTACCTCGTCGATGCGCACCAGCCAGAACGACGCCGAGGCGAGCATCAGCCAGAAGCAGTAGATGGATATCAATCCACTGAACAGGAGCGCGACGAAGGCGACCAGGTCCGGCCACTGGGCGGTCGGTCGCAACTGAACCAACGCGACGACCAGGACGGCCAAGCCGACGAGCACGTCGGTGAGTTGCCAGAACCGAACATCGCGGATGCTGACGAGCAGCTGCGCATCGGCGGGCTTGGTCAGTGCGAAGTCGAGCTTGCCTTCACGCACATCGTTGACGACGCGCTGCATGTTGGGTTGGATGAACGTGCGGATGACACCGCCGACGAGCGTGAAAACACCCATCACCGCGAGCAACTGCGGACGACTCCAGCCACCGAGATCGCTGGTCTTCGAGAACACGACCGCGAGGATGATCAGACCCGTCCCGACTGTCAGCAGCGACTGGAGCAGTTGCAGGAAGAAGTTGATCCGGTACTGCATCTCGTTCATGACACCGACCCGCATGAAGGTGGCCGTCAGCCGCGTCCTGCCGCCGCGGCGCACGCGGTGCTCGCCGGTCGAAATGCTCATCCGCCGACCGAGCTGAAGCGTCGCACGGCTCGTGGCCACACGAGGGACAGCAGCCCGATGCCGGCGAGGATCCAGGCCACCTGCATCCCGAGTCCGATGAACAGGTCGCGGTTCTTGATCGGCCCGGTGAGCGCGACGATCGGAAAGCTGAAGGTCCATCGAAACGGGAAGTACCACGTCAGTGTCTGGAACCACTTGGGCATCAGCACCAGTGGGAACACCCGACCCGACAGCAACATCTCGCTGAGGATGTACGCCTCGAAGATCGCACTCACGCGCGTGGTCCAGAACGTGATCAGACCGAGCGACCATTGAATGATGGCCCGAATGAGGTACGCGCCCCAGATAGCGAAGAAGAACACCACGCATTGCAATGGT
>JANMMQ010000505.1:0-9522 GCA_031373465.1 Ilumatobacteraceae bacterium
AACCCGACGAAGATCGGCAAGGAGTAACGCCCCTCGTATGTCAGACCGGCGCGTGAATTGGTGAACCCGTTGATGAGCAAGGGCAAGGCCAACCAGACCACGACCAACGTGACGAGTGCCAAGAGCTGGCCTTGTGTTGCGGTGCGGACCACGATGACGACGACCAGCAGCAGCGCTACTACCCAGGCGACGTAGACAAACGACGGCAGCGAGGTGTCGAGCCAACCCAGCACACCGATCGTCTGGCGCAGGTAATCGGGCCAATGCTCGATCGATGTGCGGAGCGCAGTACCGAGGCTCGACGTGTGCGACACCCGATCGTCCTTCACCTCGATGCGGGCATAGATCGCCCACAACCACGAGGCCACCAGCGCTAGCGCCGTCGGACCAACCGCCCACGCCAGTGACCGTCGCGACAGCAGTTCGCGACGTCGTTCACGAATTGCGCCGATGAGCACGACTGCGACCATGCCCGCCATCCACACGATCGCGATCGGCCGCATCAGCACGACTGCCGCTGAGAGCAACGACGCTGTGATCAGCAACGGTGTATGGACCATCACATCTGTTGTGACCCTCGTGAGGCATGCCCAGATCGCGACGAAGCCGGCGACCTCGATCGCATTGGGGTTGACCGAGGCGAACAGGAACAGCGCCATCGGTGTGAGGGCGGCAAGTTGCAACACGGCCACATCGGGGCGACGCGAGCGCTTGGCGACGAACATCGCAAACGTCAGCAACGCGACACACAGAACTGCCGAGACGAGTCGATAGGCCAGCACCTTGGTCGGCTGGTCGGCGACGACAACGGGCACGCCCACCAGTCCGTAGTACCACGGGGGGTAACGGGCGGCCGACGAGATCAGTTGCGGCGAGAGCGGCCCCGTGGAGCAACTCGCAGGCACATCCGGCTGGCCGATGAAGCACGTCAGATCTGGCGGCCCCAGCGAATCGGGGCCGTCGAACTCGCGAAGGTTGTTCGGGAAGCCCGGTGCCGCCTTCCCCAGCAACTGACCGTGGGCCGTTCCGTAGGCCTTGTACACGTGGGCCGTCTCGTCGGGCGAGGCAAACCGGGGTATGCCGACGGCCCACGTGATGACCACGACGAGCATCGCCAAGAAGTACCCGCCGGCACCCCGAACGGCGTGTCTCATACGGATTTCACGCGGGCGACGGTCACCGTCTCGTTGTAGATGAACCAACGCCCGAAAACTCGCGGCAGTGGGAACGACGCGATCCGTTCGATGGTCAGGCCGCACTGCTCGGCCAGGTCACGCAGCGCACGAGCGTCCATCAGGCGAACGTGGGTCGGATCGGATCGCTGCCCGCGCTCCTGCGGTGTGATGAGCACGACCCGGCCACCTTCTGCGAGTTCGGGCAGGTACGAACGCAGCAGCGCAACGCCAGTCGGTTCATCGAGGTGCTCGAGCACGTGGGAGCACAGCAACGTGTCGAACGCTCTGTCATCACCCGCCGACCGACGCGCAGCGAACTCCTCGGGCGTGTACGCCTCGTGCCCTTTGTCCCTGCACACCGCGATCGCCGTCGCGTTCGGGTCGACGCCGACTCCACGTGGCCTCACGAAATCGAGGCAGCGACCGATGCCGCAGCCGATGTCGAGAACCCGCCCGCGTGCCAAGCGACGAATGTTCCACCGATACGGGTTCGGGATCAGTCGCTTCCATCGCCGGCCGCTGAGTCGCTGCAGCCGACGGGCATAGTCGGCGTCGGTAGAGCTCATCGTCAGTCGCAGTCGGGGCAGACCACATTTGCCGGACGATCCGCTTCACGCGAGACGACCTTGCCGCAGCGGCACACCCATCCGAGATGACGCGCCGGTGTGCCGGCGACGAGTTGATGATCGGCCACATCGTGGGTCACGGTCGCTCCGGCCGCGACCAAGCTGAGTTCCCCCAGCGTCACGCCGCACACGATGGTGGCGTTGGCTCCGATCGACGCCCCGTCATGTACGTGGGTCTCGACGACGTGCCAATCCGCGTTGAAGGCTCGCGGCACCAGATCGTTCGTGAACGTGGCCGACGGCCCTACGAACACGTCATCACCGATGGTCACCCCGTGATAGACGCTGACGTTGTTCTGCAGCTTGCAACGATCGCCGACAACCGACTGAGTATCGACGTAGACGTTCTTGCCCAGCACGCAATCGGAACCGACGCGAGCGCCACTTCGAACGTGGGCGTGATGCCACACGCTTGTTCCGTCTCCAACCTCTGCGCCGTCTTCGACAATCGCAGTCGAATGCACCCGAATCTGTGAACCTGGCATCGGCACGACGTTAGCGAGGGCACGGCCCGCGTCGGTGTGCACCACAGGAACGTTCACGCGATTTGCGCGAGCGAAAGCGCGATCGATCGCGGATTCGCTCGCGCAAACACCGGGCAACGCGGTGCCGGTCAGTCTTCTTCGGATTCGGCGAGCACGTCGGCACTGAGGGCGAGGGCAGCGGCGATCGCCGCCGCACGTTGCACCACAGCGTTGAAGTACTTCGTCGCTGTCGAGCCGTCGAGCAACGGCGGGTCGCCGAGCGACCGCAACAGAGCGCCGGGCTCGGGGGCGACGGTGATCGGTTCGATGTCGGGCAGCGTGCCCGGGTTGCGCCAGACGTCGACGGGCGCCGGACGCCTTTGCTGTGGTCGACGGACCTGGTTGTTGTTGCCTCGACGCGGGGTGCGGCTCATTGGTCGTCTCCGAGCAGTTCATCCGGACGAAGGCCCAGCGCGAGACGCAACTGGTCGTTGTTCAGATCGGCAAGCGAGCTGGAACGAGGCAGCACCACGTCGGCGATGTGGCGTTTGCCGGCCACGACCTCTTCGACCCGTTCGTCGATCGTCCCGGGGCAGACGAGCCGGTGGGAGATGACCGTGAGGTTCTGGCCGATGCGCCAGGCACGGTCTCGGGCCTGGTCTTCCACGGCCGGGTTCCACCATCGGTCGTACAGCACGACGTGGTTCGCAGCGGTCAGGTTCAAGCCGGTGCCGCCTGCCTTCAGCGACAGCACCATGGCGCCTGGTCCCGTCGCGCTCTGGAAATCGTGGACAAGTCGATCGCGCACGGCGCGAGTGAGGCTTCCGTCGTAGCAGGCGATCGGCACGCCGGTCACCTCGGTGAGATGGTCAGCCAGCTTGCGACCCCACGTGGCGAAGTGGGTGAACACCAGGATTCGCTCGCCGGCGGCGAAGACCGACTCGACGATCTCCTCGAGTCGAGCGAGCTTGCCGGACCGCCCGGCTAGGGGCAGGCCGTCGTCGCGGTAGGCAGCCGGGTGGTTGCAGATCTGCTTCAACGCAGTGATCGCGGCCAGGATCGCGCCCTTCTTCGTCTCGCCGAGGGCGGCAGAGTCGGACACGCTCTGCACGAGCTCGTCGAGCACGGCTTGGTACAGGCCGATCTGCTCGGGTGTCATGGTGCAGTGGTCGAGCTCGTCGATCTTGTCGGGCAGTTCGGCCGCCACCTCCGGCTCGGTCTTCGTGCGGCGGAACAGCAGCAGGCCGTTCAATGCCCGAAGCGCAGCCTCGCCGTCGCCCGACATCTGGGCGATGAACCCCGGCCGTGAGCCGACGAGCCCGGGGTTGGTGAAGTCAAGGATGGCCCAGAGGTCGCCGAGGCCGTTCTCGATCGGGGTACCGGTCAACGCCAGACGGGTGTGGGCGTTGATCCGACGCAGTTGCTGCGACGTGTCGCTGGCCGGGTTCTTGATCGCCTGAGCCTCGTCCAGGACGACGGTGCGCCAACTGCTTGCCGCCAGCGCTTCCACATCGCGCACCGCTGTGGCGTAGGTGGTGATGACGATGTCGGCGTCGGCGATCTCGGCTTCGAGCTCGTCGGCCGACGCTCGAGCAGCGCCGTGGTGCACCACGACGCGCAGGCCCGGCGCGAACCGCGCTGCTTCTGCCGCCCAGTTACCGACGACGGCTGCGGGCGCGACCACCAGGGTCCTGCCTTCGCCCTTCGTGCGGGCCAGGTGCGCCAGGACGGTCGGCGTCTTGCCGAGGCCCATGTCGAGGGCCAGGCACCCGCCGAGGCCCGTCGCGTCTAGGAAGCCGATCCAGGCAACCGCCTCGGCCTGATAGGTGCGCAACGCACCGACGAAGCCCTCCGGCTGAGCGACCGGCGACATCGACACTTCACTGGCGCTCTGCATGATGTCGTTCGCCCAACTGTTGCCGAGAACGACGACACCGCCGGCGAGACCAGTCCCGCCGAGACCGACGGTCTGCCTGAGGATCTCGGCGCCCGTCATCTGGGTGACGCCCTCGCGCTCGGCGAGTGCTGCGGCCGCCTGCTGCACGTCGAACCGGTCGACCTCTATCCACTTTCCGCGCGATTGCACGAGTGGACGCGCCTGGCGGGCGAGCCGCCGAACATCATCGGCGGTCAGCTCGACATCGTCGAACAACACCGACCAGGCGACGTTGCTGAGCTGGTGGGCGCCGACCACCGAGCCCGTTGTCGCCTCGGCGAACAGCCGCAGCGATGGCCGTGCCTTGCGTCGCGACAGCGCCGGCAGTCGCACGTCGAAGCCCACTGTTGCCAAGGTCGGACCGCGCTGGGTCATGAACTCCCATGCCTCGTCCTGGCTGATCGCGACCTGTCCGCGGCGGGACACGCCGACGCGGTCGATCGCCGGGAACAGCCGGCCGAGCCGCTGCCACTCGGCGACGAGCGATCGCCGGCCACCCTCCCCGCGGAGCGCTGTGTCGATGGGTACGAGCGTGCCCTTGCCCGAGGCAACAGAGACCGATACCAGCCACACTCCGCCGAGCGACGGCGGATCGAGTTGAACGACCAACCTCGGCCGCGCCGCATCGGTGACGGTGCGCGACCACTGCTCGAGCCGCCTCGACATCGCCGAAGTCAAGGGCAGACTGCCGCGGAACGGCGTGCCGTCCAGGCGGGCGATGACGGTGTCATCGAGATCGATAGGCGTCTTCGCGCTGGGTGGCGCTGCCGGAAGTTCGGTGCGCTCGATGCTCTCGGCGACGATCGCTTCGACGGCGGCAGTGATCACCGCCATCGTCGTGGTTCGAGCACTCGCGCCCGCAACGGCTACGACGGCGCCCGGCATGGCTGCCGCGAGCGCGTTGACCGCAGTGCCATCGATCAGGGCCGGCACCCACTGGACATTGGCCTCGACGCTTCCACTTTCGGAACGATTCGCCACGCGCACGGTGGGAACCACTGCTCCACGCGCAGCCAAGCGGACACCTTCCAACGCGGCGCGGCCGAGCCAGTGAACGCTGGGGGCCAACCCGGCGACGCTGTGACCGCCACCGATCGCCACGAGCCAGCCCAATGCGTCCTTCATCGGGATCGCGACCGCTTCGGCCTTCTGACCGCCGGGCAGCGGCACACCGGCGTGCAACTGCCAACCGACGGACGGACCGCCGATGGACTCCAGCCGGGTTGCCAGTTCTTCGTTCCCCTCGGGGACGGCGCCCCGCGCGCCCGCCCACACCACGACCTGCCCTTCAGACCACGACGCCTGGAGCTGGACCTCTTCCGGTTCCCACGGCTCCGACGTCAGGGTGATCGTCTCGTCGACAAATGCCCCAGTGGCCATCGGGGCGGGTGCCGGCGCCGGGCGCAGTCGCGCCGCGGTCGATCGCAGCCCGTTGAGTGTGTCGGTGAAGTCGGCAACGACCTGGTCACGTTCCTCACCGGTCAGGTTGCGAACGGATGCGAGGTCATCCTCGGCGTCGAGGATGAGCCGATCGAGCAGGGTGAGTGAGACGCGTTGGTCGGCGCGCAGAAGCGCCAGTTCGTCGTCGGATCCCCGTCCTTCGGAGATCGACCAGATGGCCGCTTCGAGTTGTTGTAGTTCGAGCATCAAGGTTTGGTCCTGCGCGGCTAGCGCGGTACGGCTCTTATGGGAAGCGTGCATGCCTTGCCCGAGGCATCGTCGCTTTCGGGTCGCCGACCCTGGTCGAACATGCTAGCTGGGCGAAGGGCCGACGCGAACGCTTGGTAGTGGGTCAGTTTGAAATGTCAAGATCCGTCAAGGATGAGCGAGGTCGCAAGATCACTCCTGCTATGGCAGCCGGGATCGCTACCTTTCCGTGGTCGCTCGCCCAGATCGCTGCCCTGCTCGACTAGATTGCGCGCCGTGGCAGACGATGATTTCTCGACCGAAGTTGCACAGGAGGGGAATGCAACCGTCATCCATGTGCATGGCGAGATCGATATGGTGACGTGCGGTCGACTGCGAGATGCTATCGAGCCGCACCTCGGGCCACGGCAGACGATCGTCCTCGATCTATCGGGCGTCCGGTTCATGGATTCGTCGTGTCTCCACGTTCTGTTGCAGGCGCGTGGGACGCTGACCGCCGACGGCGGATCGCTGGTTCTCCGCAACCCATCGCCGGCGGCACACCTACTTTTGACCGCTGCAAGAGTGGAGCACCTTCTTCAGATCGACGCGGGCCAACTCCCGCCCGATTCAAACTGACCCACTACCGAACGCTTCGGTCACCTTTCGACCGTGCCCAGGTCGATCCAGCCCTGCACTCGGGTGACGTCGTCAGAACGTGACCAACTCGAACGCGACGGCATCCGAGACGCCGAGGCGCTCCCCAACCGACTGCGCGCTAGCTCGTAGGGACTGGCCGGGGTCATCGTCCCCGCCGAGATTGGTGAGGTAGAGCCCGTGGCACAGGAGCGACTCGATCCCACGGTCGACGTATCCAGTCACGTCGACGGCGTGCGTGGCCACAGGCGAGGCATTGAACGCAGCCAACCGAACACCACCCCAGGCCGGGCCGGCATCCGGGAAGATCCAGGGGTTGGCCGCATCGCGCACTGCATCGAGCAGTGCCCGTCCGACAGCGCGATGGTCGGCGTGGTTCCAACTCTGCCCGCCCAACTGTCTCGGTGATTGATCGAGAGGATCACCTCGGGCTGATGCCGGCGAATGGCTTCGCTCAGGGCATGTCGTAGTCGGAGATCTGCCTCGACGAGCCCATCGGCGTGATCGAGAAACTCCACGACCGATACGCCGACCGCTCGTGCGCTGCGTCGTTCCTCCTCCTCCCGAAGCGGACCGACCTCGGCCGGAGGCATCGTCGAGATCCCGGCCTCGCCACGGGTCACGAGCAGGTAGCGAACGTCTTTGCCCTGATCAGTCCACCGGGCAACGGCGCTGGCTGCGCCGTACTCCATGTCGTCGGGGTGGGCGACCACACCGAGCGCACGGCTCCAATCCTCAGGGAACGGCTCTAACGGATCGGCGCCCACTGCGAGGTCTACGGGATCTCCGGGAACCCGTATGTCACACAGATCGCGAAGGCGTTGATCAGCACAAGGCCAACGGCGATCGCAACAGCAACGACAGCTCGCCAGTCCTTGCGGGCACGGCTTGCAGCGACGGGCATGTACCAGTCCGGCAGCAACGGATCGCCTTCGGCCAGAAGCGATCGGACAGGCACCGCATCGTCGGCAAACGGTGATCCGGGCTCCGCCGCGAGTGCAAGCGCGGTCAACTCGTCATCGCTGATCTCGAAGTCCTCGTCCGGTTCGCTGATCTCCACGTCGTGAGGCACGACACGCAGCGTAATGCTGCGTCACATGGGTGGGGGTGGCGGGGCGGGCGAGTAGTTGGACGACGGCGGTGTGGGTGGGGTCGTGCCGGCCATCACCTCAGCGGCAGCACCGAACTTCGGGTACTCGTCGGTCATGAGCAAGCAGTACGCCTGCACCTGAAGGGTGTAGCGCACAACCTTCAGCACGAAGTCCCACATCCCACGCGGCATCGTTCCGGTGAAGAGGATCGCGAACCACGAGATCACGAGGACAACCGCGGCACCGATCCCAACAATTGCAGCGACGATCAATGCCGGGATGGCCCACAACAAGCGCAACCCGACCGTCAGCCGGTTTGCATCTTCCTCGAACGACATGGAGGTGCGCACCGGCACGTTGCCGGGCTCAGTTCCGAAGGCCGGATACTCGTCGTACAGCAGGTTGGTGTAGCCGTTGACTCGTGCCGCGTAGAAGAGCCAACTCTGCTGCAGGTTCCAGATGCCCTCGTTGCGTTTACCCGTGAACACTGCGATGAACCATTGGACGACTGCGAGGACTTCGGCGAGGTAGCCCCAGACCTGCGACACGATGAGGTGCGGGATAGCGAGGATGATCCGAAACGCGACGATTAGCCGGTTTCGAGTCTCCTCGTACGACGTGACGTCATACGAGATAGTCGACATTTGTCCCTCCTTGTAGCCCCTGATCACGGATCGTAGCCTCCGGTCAGAAGAAGGCCCGACGATCGGGCCGTCAGGCGTCGTCGGACGCGAGCAGCGCGTAGATCTTGCGGCGGGTCTCGTCGAGCAACTCTGTGGCGCGTCGGCGATGGGCGTCGGTGCCGGCCATTCCGACCTGCTTCACAGCCATCAACAGGTGATGGATCGCCTCGCGAAGGCTGGGCGCATCTTCACCGGCATCATTCGAGGCTTCGTCCCATGGCGCTGTCTTGGTCTCGGCGAGCTCTTGCGCGGCTGCTCGACCTTCCTCGGTGAGGCTCGACACCTTCTTGCCGTTCTCGTCGTTCGTGGTGATGAGCCCTTCGTCGCTGAGCAGCTGGATGGTCGGGTAGATCGCACCGGGGCTCGGGCTCCACGCCTCGCCGCTGCGCTCGCGGATCTCGAGGATCATCTCGTATCCGTGCATCGGGCGCTCCAGCAGGAGCAGCAGTGCCGCGGTGCGCACATCGCCACGGCCGCGCCGCGGGCCACGCCCCATGTGTGCGTCGGGTCCGAACCCGAAGCCGCGGCCACGTCGGCCACCACCTCGTTGGCGTCGGCCACCGAACCCACCCCGGTTGCGGTGGTTGTGGTCGTGATCATGCTCATGTTCGTTGGATCGGGGATCCATGTTGTTCTCCTGGTCGTTAATGATCGGCTCACGATATATCGTTATTGCATCGTTGACAACCCCCAGTTTGAAGTTTCACCCTCATCCGACGGGGACCCGCCAGTAACCTCTCCCAGCCATGACCAAGATCGCCGTCATCGGAACGGGCTACGTCGGCCTGACCACCGGTGCCTGCTTCGCGCACATGGGTCACGACGTGGTCTGTGCCGACATCGACCCGGTGAAGATCGACAACCTTCGCAAGGGCGTGATCCCGATGGTCGAGCTCGGTCTGCAAGAGCTCGTCGAGGAAGGCCTTGCCAGCGGACTTCTGTCGTTCGTGCTCGGCGGCGCAAACGCCGCGAGGGACTGTGAGATCGCGTTCCTCTGCGTGCCGACCCCGCAGGGAGATGACGGTTCGGCAGATCTGAGCTACATCGAAGCTGCTGCGCGCGAGATCGGCCCTGTGCTGCCGTACGAATCCATCGTCGTCAACAAGTCCACGGTTCCGGTCGGCAGCGCACGGGTCGTGGAACGAGTGTTGGGCCGGCCGGACGTGAAGGTGGTCTCCAATCCGGAGTTCCTTCGCGAGGGCTCCGCCGTTCAGGACTTCCTCAAACCGGACAGGGTGGTCGTCGGTTGCGACGACCAGGCTGC
>JANMMQ010000536.1:0-6062 GCA_031373465.1 Ilumatobacteraceae bacterium
TGCACGGCCGCGTGACGGCAACGACGTTGTCACCCGGTTGTGGTGTTGACTCGTCCGTAATTACATGACGAACATCGATCTCACTGCCGGCAACCGGGCCTCGCGCCTGACCCATGTCGTTCGCGCCTTGTGGCCGCTACCGGCGCTCATCGCAACGGCCCTGATCGCACAACAGCTGCTCGTCACTTCTCGCTACGACGTCGGCGGTCATGCCGCCGAACACCTCACCGGGGCATCCGCACCGTTCATGGCGGCAGCGATCCTCTGCATCCTGTTCTGGACAACACCTCTGGCTCGCCACCAGGCCGACCTGTTCGTGATTGGTGGAGTGTGGTTCGCAACGACGCTGCTCGTGATGGTCGGCAATCTCCGCGTGGTCGACGACCTCGTCGCCGCGGGGTACTCCCATACCCCGACCGGTTCCGTTCCCGACGTCGCCGATCACTCAATCGCCAACTCCTCGGTCTGGTACGCGGCTGTGGCCGCGCTCGTCCTCGTCGCCGTGTGGCGTCGTCGTCGGCACATCGGCAACCGTGCGACGATTGGCGCGGTCGTCGCCACCGTTATCATCCCGCCCTGGATCATCCCGGGCGCCGGAGTCATCGTGCTCGCCATCGTTCGCGTCGTGCAGTGCGGCCGGGCCGCCGAGATCGGGGCGACGCCGGGCTCGAGCGATGACGGACGTCGTCGAGATGGAGGCGATCCCTCGACCGGCGCGCCGCAAGCAGGTTCGTCTGATTCGTCGCTTGCTGCAGACACCGCAAACGGTGCTCGACGAGCTCAATGAGTCGTTCGGGCCGGTCTGCGGGCTCGGTGCTGGCCCGCTTCGAATGGTGGTGGTCGGCTCGCCGAAGTTGATCCGTGAGCTGCTGATGCAGCCCAACGACAGATTCCGGTGGGACACCCGACTCAGCCCGTTCCCGTTCGTCGTCGGAAAGCGCACCATGATCGCATCGGACGGTCCTGACCACCGTCGGCGGCGTGGGGCCGTTCGGCAGGCCTTCGGCCGACGACGGCTGAACCGGTGGATCCCGATGATCGTCGAACGTACCGACGCGGCCATCGACGAACTGCTCACGGCCCGCGACGACCATTCACCCATCGACCTCTATCCGGTCGGTCGGCGCCTGCTGATCGAGCTCGTCGTCCGCGCCCTGTTCGGTGAACGACTCGTCCAACACACCGCCGAGATCGACACCCGGTTCGCGCGCAGCCAGCGGTACCTCTCCAGCCCGCTCTATCGGCAGATCCCTCACCCGTTCCCGTTCACCCTCCGAGCCGGCGTGCGGCACGACCGCAACGCGCTCGACGCACTCATTGACACTGCGATCGCTGATTCACGCAGCCGGCCTTCCCCGGTCGCTGTCGAGACCGAAGGTGGTGATGTCCTCGACGCACTCGTGCTTCGCGAAGAGCTTTCCGATGCTGAGATTCGGGATCAGGTCAAGTCGCTGATCGGCGCCGGCTACGACACCACAGCATCCTCGCTGGCATGGATCCTGTGGGAAGCAACGACCCACCCGCGCCTCTGGCAACGCCTTCGTGACGAAGCAGACAACGTGTTCGGCCCACCGGGCGGGCAACGCGAACCGGATGACCAGACCTTGGCCTCGCTCGAACTCGCCAACCGGACGATGCGCGAGTCGCTCCGGCTGCACCCGGCGTCAGGAGTCGGCGCCCGCGAGGCCGCGACGGATGTGACCGTCGGTGCCCACTCGATCCCGAAGCGAACGCTCGTACTCTGGTCGCCCTACCTCGCCGGCCGGGACCCCGAGACATGGGCTGACGCCAACCGCTTCGATCCCGACCGTTTCCTCGGCCTCGACGAAGTCCAGCGGGCTATCGCGGACGATGGCTGGGTTCCGTTCGGTCGCGGCCCACGGATGTGCGTCGGGTTCGCCCTCGCCCAGATGGAGCTGACGCTCATCGTCGCCCGTTTCGCCCATCGGCTCGATCTCTCGCCGACATCATCAACGCCGCCTGAACCTGCCGGTCTCATCGTCAGCCTGCCTGTTGGTGGGGCGCCGATGTACGTCTCACCGCGCACGAAACATGCTTGAGCGGCCGGACGGAACCGCCAGGATTCATCGCGCCGAGCTGGAGAATCGTCTGCCGGGTCCACCGTCCGTCCGGCATTGGAACAGATACGTGCCTGGTTGCCCGAATCCTTCGGTGGTGCTCGAACACCTGGAGGATGCCCCGGGGCAGATCAGAGTGCGAAGTCCTCGACCAACGCTGACGCAGCCATTCTGATCGGCCGAGTCTTCACGTCTCCCTAGCTGAAAGCGCAGCACGAGGTCACTTGATGCCCCCGCCTGCCACGAACGCGATCAAGAACAACAGCGCGGCGACGAGCGAGATGGTCGTCTTGGCCCTCGGGGGTGCAGGCGAGTCGGCGTGCTGGGCGGCGAACGTGAACCGGGTGGCCCAGATGACCGTGGCGTACACGGCGAGCATCATCACGAACCCGGCGAGCGTGTGCAACGACCAACCGAACTTGCCGATCAGGTCGGTACCGACGAACAACACCGGACCAGCCGCGACGACAAGGCAAAGCCCGCGGCTGGCCTTGGACCACTCCGAGCGCGCAGAGGCGAGTCCGCAGCAGGCGACGGTGGGGAACATCAACGCTCCACCGGCGACGAACAGCGGGAGCATCCCGACACCGCCGATCGTGCGAACACCGGTCAGCTTCCACCACCGTGTCGTCCGCCGGCGCACGACCGCGACGATCGATTGCGTGAGACCGAACAACGTGAAGCCGCCAACGATGGAGATCGTTCCGTTCCACGTGAACCTGGGGTCTTCAGAGATCAGGCGCATCCAGGCCCGGGCGACGACACCGAGCGCGAACCCGCCGAACAGTCCGATCGCTAGCGCGAGGATCGTTGACGGGCGTGCGGCCTGGTGTCCGGTGCGTGTCGGTGTGGCGTGGTCGATCATGGTCGCTCCGGCTCGATCTCGTACGGTTCGGACGAACATCGACTCCGACAGACGTCAACCGAACCCGGGTCGGGTGACGCGTCCCGATAGAGAGATCATGCCATTGGTGTCGGTCGGTCGCTCTCGGTCGCCAGCGTGGTGGGCGGACGAAGAGATGGGGGAGAGGCTGCTCAACGGACTGTAGCAGTCTCCGCGAACCAGATCCGTTGGGCCGCGGATCGTTGGCTACCGAGTCTGCTACTTGGGCTCTCGCCACATCGGCCACATGCTCGGTCCCCCCGAGAGGTTGATCTCTCCCGTGACCTCGAAGCCGTGGCGGAGATACAAGTGTTTGTTGCGCCCGCTGGTTGCCTCGAGGTCGACATCTGCGAGCTGACCGGCGCCGTCTTGGCCAACTCATCGGCGTCAATCCAGAGGTCGCGAATCCTGGCGCGGTGAGACCTGCGACGACTGCTGCTGAGCTGGCCTGCGTTCGACGATCGTTGTGCGGTTCAGGCTCGACGGCTCGAGATGGTCAGCGTGGTCGCTGCAACGATCATCGCCGCGGCGAGGTAGGCGAATGCCCATGTCGGGCTCAGGGTGGTCCACAAGATCCCTGCGACCAGGCTTGCGGCGAGGTTGCCGAAACTCTGCGTCGCGGCTAGTAGACCAAATGCGGATCCTCGGATATCTGTGGGTGCGTGCGTCGCGACCGCGGCATGCTCGGCGGTCTCGACGCAGCCGATACCGATGCCGGCCAGTGTGAACCAGGGAAGCAGAACCACCCAATTTGGAGTGTCGTGTGTGAAGCCGAGATAGGCGATGCCGAAGGCGACGATGCCTGCCAGGAGGACTCGTGTTGAGCCGTTGCGATCACTGAAGCGGCCGGCGATGAGGCTGGTGATTGTCGCCGCGATGTTGTAGGTGACGTAGAGCGTCAGGGCGATCGTGGTGGCGCGGTCCTTGCCGTGTTCGGGTTGGAGGAGTTCGGTGGCTCGCAAGATCAGCAGTGTCGCTGCGCAGTTGCCGAGCTCGAATGCGCCGATCCCGGCGAACAGCGCACGGAGTTTGCCGGTCAGGACGGGTCGGATGTGAAACTTGAGTTGTCGCTTTGGTTGCGGGGTTGGTCGTGGTGTGTGACGGATTGCGTAGACGATCGCAAGGGCGGCGAGTAGTCCGGGAATGACGGATAGTCCGATCGCCCAACGGATGCCGACGGTCGCGACGAGACCGATGGCTGCAATGGGCCCGAGGATCGCGCCGATGTTGTCCATCGCCCGTTCGAATCCGTAGGCGCGCCCGTAGGCAGCTGCGGGTACGACATCGGCGAGCAACGCGTTCCGAGCGGGCACGCGAAGCCCGCGTGCCGTCCACGCTCCGGCACGCAGGACGGCGACCTGCCAGGTCGCGGTGACAGGTGCGATCGCCGCGGAAAGCACAGCGGTTGCGGTGTACCCGCCCACAGCCAAACTGCGCCGCCGTTCGGGTTCGTCAGACAGCGCGCCTCCGCCGAAACGCGCGAGTCCAGCGAGGGCATCGCTCACCCCTTCGATCGCACCGAGCGCGGATGCGGGAGCGCCGAGCGTCGAGGTGAGCAATGACGGCAGAAGGGCCGTCGGGATCTCGTGGCCGATGTCGGCGAGCAGGCTTGCAGCGCCGATCCCTCTGACGCCTGGTGTCAGCCATATGGCGCGCTCGCGCGTCGGCATGATCTGCGGCGCGGTCACGGCTGACAGTCGGGAACGCTCATTGGTCAGAGACTAACTATGAAGGTGACCGTGGGCTTCTGCGCTCGGGGCCTGGCGCCTGAAGGCGTTCTTACGACGGTGGGGTGGTCGCTCGTTGCTCGGCGACGACGGTTATGGCGACATGGACGAGGGCGATGGTGGCAGCGAGGAGCGCGAGTCCGGCTCGGGATTCGTTGATCTGATGGGCGACCTCGACGATGTCGAATACGGCGAACACGACAGCGAAGGCCATGGTGGCAAACAGCAGAGAGCGCACGTTGCGGCGCCAGTTGAGCACCGCCAAAGCAATTGAGGTCGCGGCGGCGATGATAACGAGGGGCGTGGATTCGAGATTCAGGCCCAGGAAGGTCTCGCTCCTCGATTCCGAGTGTCCAGCTGCTTCACCGGCCGGTTCCGCTGTGGGCGCTGTTCCTTCGCCAGTGGTTTCGTCGGTAGGCGCGACCTCGCCGCCGCCTGCTTCCGCGGCTTCCCCAGTCGGTGTGGTCGCCTTGGTGCTCGGTTCGTCGGTGTTCGCAGTTTCGGTGCCGATGCTGGCCTCGGTGTGGGTGTCGTTGGCGTTGCGTTCGGCGGCGACGCCGACCGCGAACAGCGCGGCGCCGGCGATCAGCAGTGAGCTGAGCAGCCATCGTGGTCGGGACAGTTCCCGCAGCGTCATCGAGGGCTCACCAGCTCACCCTAAACCTTCAGGTGGACTTGAAGGTCAAGAGGTTTGTGGTCGGAGCCGAGCGTGCGTGATTGGCGGTCGATCAGTTCGTGTCGGTCGTCATCGTGCCCCGACTTTTCGCGCACGATGCTCTGGTCGAGATGGTCTGCCACCGCCGCGCCGACGCACAGGCCATCACGACAGTCTCCAACCTCATCGCCCTGCGGCGATCCGCCGACGCTAAGTTGGGACAGGGCCTGCGAGCTGGGCGAGCGCCGCGACACTGTCGGTAGCCGGGCGCTCGCCCCGCTGATTCTCGGCAGCATCGCCAACCGGGGGTAGACGTGGCGCCGAGCTAGGCAGAGGGACAGCTCCCACTGCTCAGTTGCATCAGCGTGCTCAGCATTGGCGTAAAGTATCGGTGGTCACCAATGCATCTGTCAATAGCGATAACATAGGGCATGCTCACTATAATCGTCAGAGAGCGATCTGTCGTTCCGGGCAAGCCGGTTCGAACGATCTGAAGCTAGGAGGCTGACTGTGCCCACTGCGTTGGCCACGGACATACTCGTAGTCGCCAAGCTGTTCAGGGGGTTCGGGGACGCCACGCGTCTCGGAATCTTGGTTGCGCTTGCTGCTGGCGAGCTCCGCGTCACGGATCTTCAGGGTCGACTCGGCGGCTCGCAAGGCAATCTCTCCGGGCACCTTGCGTGTCTAAAGGAGTGTGGCTTGGTTGCCGACCGTCCGGC
>JANMMQ010000550.1:0-9080 GCA_031373465.1 Ilumatobacteraceae bacterium
TCGAACATCAGCTACAAGGTCATCACCTATGCGGACCGGTTACCGAACCTCGAGGCGGGTCCCGACAACGGGGGAGTCGACATCGTCGCTCACACCATGACGATCAACTGCAATCGCTGGTTGCGGATCGCGTTCTCCTCGACCTATTTCGATGCCGGGCAACGGGTGCTGGTCAAGAGGGGTGAGGGGTTCAACAGCATCAAAGACCTCAATGATTCTGAAGCCACAGTCTGTGCCCCCGAGGGAAGCACGAACATCGAGTTGCTGCGTAACGATCAGCTCCACTACGGCCAGCTGGTCGTGCTGGCCAAGCCCGAC
Organism: Ilumatobacteraceae bacterium; assembly: GCA_031373465.1. Lineage (GTDB taxonomy): Bacteria > Actinomycetota > Acidimicrobiia > Acidimicrobiales > Ilumatobacteraceae > JAENVT01. The sequence continues at coordinate 319 of JANMMQ010000550.1, forward strand.
GTCACCGACTGCCTGGTGGCCATGCAGCAGGGCCAAGCCGACGCAGCAACAGGCGACGACACCGTGTTGGCCGGCCTGGCCGCCCAGGATCCCAACACCGAGGTGGTGGGGGAGAAGTTCACCGACGAGCCATACGGGTTGGGAATGGCCAAGGACAAGATCGACTTCGTCCGGTTCGTCAACGGTGTGATCGCCGAGGTGCGCACCGATGGCCGCTGGAGCGCCTTCTACGCGAAGTGGCTCATCGGCCCGCTCACCGACACCCTGATCGATCCGCCACCCGCCATCTACGGCAGGGAAGCCCCATGACGACCACACCGACCGTTCAGCAGATGGAAGCGTTGCGCACCCAATGGAACGACTGGCTGTCGGCGCGGACCGACATGATGCTGTCCTTGGAGGACCGTGTCCGTACTGCTGGGTCCGACAAGGACCGCGCTGATCTTGCTGCTGCATTCGTGGCTCGCAAGGTCGTCGGTGACCGACTCGAAGCGATCTTGGCTCTCGTGGAGCACGACCGTGCCAAGGCCGCTGCGCTCGCCAACGAACCGTTGGTCGACACACTCGGCAGTCCCGTCGGCCGGAACCTTGCCGACGCCGCTGAGCTCGTCGATGCCATCGTGCGCCGCGTCGAGGCCAACGTTTCGGCGGTCGAGATCCAATCGGCGACCGATGTCCAGCTCGCCACCCGGGCCGATGCAGATCTCACGGTCGCCGAGCGCCTCGCCCGTGAGCTCGGCAGCAACGTCAACCGTGCCGCCCAGTTGCGAAGTGATCTCGTCGCTCGTCGCGACCTCGCCGCTGTCGCTACAAACGCTGCCGCTCTGCGTGCCGAGCTCGAACAGATCGACTCCGAACGGCGTCAGCTTTTCGGGAGCTGGACAACGCTCGATGCACGATTGCACGCGCTCGGCGACGCCGAGGCTTTTGTGCGGCAGTTGGCGCAACGGTGCCGCGACAAGATCGTCCAGGTGCCGAGGCTAGCTATTCCGTCCGTTGCCGCAGTGGGTTCGTTCCTGTCGACCAAGGAGCTCAAGACGATGCCGTGGACGGCGGCTCGCGGCGTGATGGCGCCCGTCATCGGCAAGGTTCAACGACTGGAGGCGGCATTGGCCGAGGCACGACGACGGTACCAACAACCGTTGGATGATCGCGACGACCTGCGCGGTCTGCTGCAATCGTTCCGCGACAAGGCCAGTGCACACGGGCTCGGTGAGGACGCCGAGCTCGAGCCGCTCTATCGCCGGGCCGAATCGCTGCTGTGGGCAGCGCCCTGCGATCTGGCGGCCGCACGGCCGTTGGTCGATCAGTACGTCGAGGCTGTCAACACAAAAATCGCGTCCACGTCGTCGCGCCGTGAGGTCGGCTCGTGAAGTGCCAGCAGCCGGGCTGCACCGGCACCATCGTCGACGACTACTGCGACGTGTGCGGGCTGGCGCCTGTTGCGCACGCCGGTTCGGGCGCGTCGTCGCCGGTATCCGTACCGTCGGGATCGATCCCCGGCGACGGGCCCAGCGCGGTGACCAGTCAATCGGGCACGACCAGGCTCGGTCTCGTGCCGCTCGGGTCGGCGCGTTCCAGTGGTGCCAGCCGGTCCACCCGAAGACTGGTGCCGACCACGCAGACGTCGCGCCTCGGCGCCGGTCTGACACAGGTCCCATCGGTGCCGGTCACCGATCCGCGTCAGGCCCTCATGGACCCGGCCACGATCGCGGAGGACAAGCGGTTCTGCTCGGTGTGCAATGTCCCTGTCGGCCGGTCACGCGAAGGCGTGCCGGGTCGATCCAAGGGCTTCTGTCCGAAGTGCCGTACTCCGTTCGACTTCGATCCAAAGCTGCAGCCCGGTGCTCTGGTGGGCGGGCAGTACGGAGTGGTCGGTGGTCTTGCACACGGCGGCATGGGTTGGATCTATCTCGCCAACGACCGCAACGTCAACGACCGCTGGGTGGTGCTGAAGGGTCTGCTCAACACAGGCGACCCCGACGCCGCACGCGCCGCGGTCGCCGAGAAGCAGTACCTCGCCGAGGTGGAGCATCCGCTGATCGTCGAGATCTACAACTTCGTCACTGCTGCCGACGGTGCGTCGTACATCGTCATGGAGTACGTCGGCGGCCGCTCGCTCAACGTCATCCTCAAAGACAGGATGAAGGCGACCGGTCGGTTCTCTCCGATCCCCGTCGATCAGGCAATTGCCTACATCGTCGAGATCCTGCCGGCGTTCTCGTACCTGCACCTCCTCGGCCTGTTGTACTGCGACTTCAAGCCCGCGAACATCATCCAGGTCGGTGACGGCCTGAAGTTGATCGACCTCGGCGGGGTGCGCCGGGTCGGCGACGACCAATCCCCGATTTACGGGACGGTGGGCTTCCAGGCGCCAGAGGTTGCCAAGGAAGGCACGTCCGTAGCCAGTGATCTGTACACCGTTGCCCGAACTCTTGCGGTGCTGATCTTCGAGTTTAAGGGATACCAGAGCACATACGAGACGACGCTGCCATCGCCGACGGACGTACCGATCCTTGCCCAACACGATTCGCTGTATCGCTGGCTGCTGAAGGGCACGGCTCCGCAGCCGGAGGACCGGTTCCAGAGCGCCGAGGAGATGCGCGACCAACTGCTCGGGGTGTTGAGAGAAGTGACTGCGGCGGTCTCCGCGGGCACCGTGACCCGCAGCACTCCGTCGCGTCTGTTCGAGACGCCGGCTGTCGCAGGCGATCGCCTCGACTGGGCAGACCTCCCTGTGGTTGCCGTCGATCCGCAGGACCCGATGGCATCGTGGTTGCCGTCGGTCACCGCAGAGAACCCAGCGGATCGGCTTCAGGCACTGGCATCTGCACCTGAGCAGACAGTCGGGGTGGCGATGGCCAGCGGATACGCGGCGATGGCAGGCGGCCAGTTGCAGCAGGCGTCGAACATCTCCGATTCGATGCTCGGCAACGATCCGTGGGAATGGCGCGGAGTGTGGCTGCACGGGCTGGTGGCCCTGAGTGCCGGCGATCATCCCGGTGCGATCTCGGCGTTCAACAGCGTCTACGGCCAATTGCCTGGCGAGCTCGCTCCCAAGCTGGCGTTGGCCAGGGCCTGCGAGCTCGGCGGGGAGCCGGGCGTCGCCGTCCAGATGTACTCGCAATGCGCCAAGACCGACGCCGCCTATGTCGCCCCCGCCCAGTTCGGACTGGCTCGTCTGGCCGCTGCCGCAGGGCGCCGCGACGAGGCCCTCGCAGCACTGAATCGCATTCCGGTCACCAGCCGCGCCTACGGCGAGGCCCGCCGTCAACGCGCACTGCAGCTGTCGTCCAGCGACGGTTCACCGGACCCGCTGCGCGACCTCGCGGCCGCAGCCAACGAGCTCGACCAGGCGGCGCTCGACCCGGCTGGAAGGGCGGCGTTACGCATCCAGATACTCGCTTCGGCGCTCGAGCACGTGCACAACCACGGCGCCGCCCCGCAACTGACGGTGGCCGGCGCACGCGCAACGGGACCTGCGCTGCGCGCCGGGCTCGAACAGGCATACCGTGTGGCCGCCCGTCTCGCCGGCGATCCCGCCGATCGCATACGTCTCGTCGATCACGCCAACCTCGTCCGGGTCCGCTCGCTGACATGACTGAGTCTGAACTCAAGTGCCCGGCATGTGGCGCCCCGATCGCGGACACCGACACGTTCTGCGAGGCGTGCGGCGCCGCACTTCACGGAGACACGGCCCTACCGGAGACCCCGGTCGATCCGTTGCTGCCGAACCAGCAGCTGACAGCGTCGGCGGCGTCATCAACCTCATCAATAGATGACACCGCACCGATCCCGCGCACGACGGTGCATTCTGTTGTCTGCGCCCAATGCGGAGGTCGAATCCTCGACGACGGGTTCTGCGGTACCTGCGGGCAGAAGGCACGCTCACCTCGCGATCACTGGACGGAACAACCGGCACCCTGGGTCGGCGGTGTCTGCGACAAAGGCATCCTGCACACGGCCAACGAAGACGCGATGGCGCTGGCTGCCAACCCCGACGGATCGTTCGCGGTCGTTGTCGTTTGCGATGGCGTGACCAGTGCGCCACACAGCGACCGGGCCGCGTTGGCCGCTTCCCGTGCGGCGTGCGGCTACCTGTCCGGGGTGGCGATGCCTCCTGAAGGCAGCCTCGCCGCTGCGATCACCTATTGGAGCGAGGCGTTGCAGGGCGCGACGAGCGAGGCAAACGCGGCCGCTGTGGGAACCGCCCACACGCTCGGCGACCCGGCGGAGCCTCCGTCATGCACGTTCGTCGCGGCGGTGGTGGCCGGTCCGCTCATCACGGTGGCGTGGTGCGGCGACTCGCGTGCGTACTGGCTGCCGGACTCCGGCGAGCCAATACAGTTGACCACCGATCACTCGCTCGGGACCCAGTTGCTCGCGGCCGGTGAGTCCCGTCTTGAGGCCGAGGCGGATCCTGCGTTCCACACGATCACCCGATGGCTCGGCGCTGACTCGGTCGACCACAGTCCCGAGCTCGCTTCGCAGACCGTCGACACGGCGGGATGGTTGCTCGTCTGCAGCGACGGGTTGTGGAACTACGCCTCTGTCGTCGACGAGATGGCCACGCTGCTGACGGATCTGGGTTCGGCGCAGTGCACGGACCCGGTGCCGCTTGCGTCGGCGCTCGTCGATTGGGCCAACGCTGCCGGCGGCCACGACAACATTACTGCCGCCCTCGCCCGCTGTGACCCATCGCTACGCTTGGAACGAGAGAGGACATCAAGTGGCTGAGTTCAAGGCAGAGGTGTTTCATAACGAGTAACTCGCGGAGGGGGCGACTGACGTTCACGCTGTGGTGTCAGTGACGTGCACCAACGCTGGCACTGCCGGCCAATCCGGTCACGGCGAAGCGGCCGAGATCGTCATCGTCGATACGTCGGGCTCCATGGACATGCCCGCCTCGAAGATCATTGCCGCGAGGCGCGCCGCCAAGGTCGCGCTCGGAGAGATCATTGATGGCAGGTGGTTCGCCTTCATCAGCGGTCACAGCGTCGCCCAGATGGTCTATCCGGCGCACTCCGGCATGGCGAAGATGACCGATGTGACTCGACGTGAAGCGACCCACATGATCGATGCACTTCGTGCCGGGGGAGCCTCTGCGATCGGTTCCTGGATCTCGGCCGCGACCGAGCTCTTCGCGCAGGTCGAGACGGCGCAACGTCACGCAATCCTGCTGACGGACGGCAAGATCGAAGGCGAGCCCGCCGACGCATTGCCTCAGGCTCTCCAAGTCGCACAGGGGCAGTTCCAATGCGATTGCCGCGGAATCGGAGCCGACTGGGTGGTGGATGAACTGCGCACGATCGCCAACGCCCTGCTCGGCACCGTCGACATCATTGCCAAGCCGGAGGATCTCGAGGCCGATTTCGAAGCAATGATCCGCACGTCGATGAGCCGCGGTGTCGCCGATGCAAGGCTGCGGGTGTGGGCACCGCAGGGCAGCGAGGTCATGTTCGTCCGCCAGGTCGCGCCGACGGTGGAAGACCTCTCCGGCAAAGCCACACAGGTGGGTCCGCTGATACGCGAGTATCCGACTGGGGCGTGGAGTGATGAGAGTCGCGACTACCACGTCGCCGTGCGAGTCCCGGTCGCTCCGCTCGGCAACGAGCGGCTCGCCGCCAGGGTCGAGGTGGTCATCAACGACGAAGTCGTGGCCAAGAGCCTGGTGAAGGCGACATGGAGCGCCGATGCAAACCTGACCACACGGATCGATCCGGCCGTCGCTCACTACACCGGTCAGGTCCAACTCGCCGACGCGATCCAGAAGGGTTTGGCCGCGAAGGCCGCAGGCGACGACCGCACAGCAACCGTGCTGCTCGGCGAGGCTGCCAAGATCGCTCATGACAGCGGCAACGAAGACACGACCAGGTTGCTGTCGAAGGTGGTCGATGTCGTCGACGCGGAAGCCGGCACGGTGCGCCTGAAAGGCAACGTCGAACGCACCGACGAGATGGCACTCGACACACGTTCGACGAAGACCACACGGATTCGGCGCGAGCCGTGACCGATGTCGTCTGCCCGAACGGCCACCACAGCGCAGATCCTGAGTGGTGCGACACCTGCGGTGCCCCTCTACATCCAAACCCCTCTGTTTCTTACTCGGCGTCTCCTCCTTCATCTTCCGCGCCGTCTTCGTATCCGTCGTCGTCGCCCGCGGTCAGCGCCGGAGCGCAGGTCGATTGCCCCAACTGTGGTCTGTCGAATGATGCTGCCAACTTGTTCTGCGAGCAGTGCGGCTACGACTTCACCACTGGGCAGGCACCGCCGCAACCGGCCGCCACGTCAGAACCGGACGAGCCGGCATCGGTGCTCGACTCGAAGGTCAGGTGGGTGATCGTCGTCGAGGTCGATCCCGAGTGGTACGAGCTGAAAGGGTCCCTCGCGGATCAGCCGTGCCCACCGTCGTCTTCCTCGACTGTTGCGTTGACCCAGCACACCGCATTGATCGGCCGCTCGAGCCAGTCGCGCGACATCCACCCCGAGCTCGCGCTCGAGGGCGACACCGGCGTGTCGCGCCGCCATGCACAACTGGTTCGTGACGGCGACGATCTCGCGGTGATCGACCTCTCGTCGACGAACGGCACGTACGTTGTCCCCGCTGGAACGGAGCCGGCCGAGGACACAGACGCAATCGAGGTCGGCCTGCCGACACCGCTGAACGATGGTGACCGTGTCTATCTCGGCGCGTGGAGCCGGCTGACCGTTCGCATCGGCTGACGCCGATTTCTGAAGCGATCACGTATCTCGCGTATCAGCACGGCGCGCCGCAGGCTCTTCGAGGTGTGCCCGGCCGCAGTGGGCACCCGGCGAACCTGACTCGCCGGAAATCCCCCAATGCTCGGGGGCGGGGTTCCGGGAGGGTCCCTCGTCCCCGAGCGTGGGAGTGATTCAACAGCTCAACGGCATTCGACCCCAGGCAGCACGCACAGCATCTCGTAGAGAAGATTGGCTGCGACCAGCGAGGTCGTGCCCGATACGTCGTAGATCGGGGCCACCTCGACCACGTCGCAACCGACGACTTGCAAGCCCCGGCACCCGCGGATGATCTCCATGCCCTGCCAGATCGTGAGCCCACCGATCTCGGGTGTGCCGGTGCCCGGAGCGAACGACGGGTCGAGACCGTCGATGTCGAAGCTGAGGTACACGGGCCCGGCGCCGAATTGAGTGCGGATCTCGGCCATCAATGGATCGAGGCTGCGATGCCAGCACTCTTCGACTTGCACCACGCGGAATCCTTGCTCGCGCGACCAGTCGAAGTCGTCGGCCTGATAGCCGGTGCCGCGCACACCGATCTGGGCGACCCTCTTGCAATCGAGCAGTCCCTCCTCGACCGCCCGCCGGAAGGGCGTGCCGTGGGCGATGGCCTCTCCGAACATCGAGTCGTTGATGTCGGTGTGAGCATCGACGTGCACGAGCCCAACGGGGCCGTGGCGTTTGGCCATTGCCCGCAGGATCGGCAACACGATCGTGTGGTCGCCACCCATCGTTGCCGTGATGAGTCCGTGGTCGAGCAAGGCGTCGTAGTGGTTCTGGATCCGGTGCACCGAATCGGCGACGTTGTACGGGTTGGTGGCGACGTCGCCGAGATCGTCGATCCGCAAGCTGTCGAACGGTGCGGCGCGGGTGGCCATGTTGTACGGGCGAAGCAGCACCGACTCGCTGCGAATCCCGCGAGGTCCAAAGCGCGCCCCGGGTCGATTGGAAGTGCCGATGTCGAACGGCACACCGATCACTGCCGCGTCGAGCTGGTCGGGTGCACTGGTGCCCGGTAGGCGCATGAATGTGGTGATGCCTGCGAAGCGAGGCATCTCGTTGCCGCCGAGCGGTTGGGGGTTCCCGGCCATCGACCTTGGCGTCGTCATGGCGGAACGGTATCGCGTAGGCAATATGACCCATTGAACGAGCGCGAGTATCAGAATCGATCGGGCCACGCTCTACTGAGGGCCGGGCCAACGGGACGGGCGGCCGGTATCAGAACCAGCGTTGCTTCTGAGAATCACTCACCTGGGGAACGGATCGGGGGCGGCCCGTTCCCCAGGGTGAGTTTGATGCGCATGAGGTTCTACGATGAACCCATGACCAGCAACAGCGCCACGACATGGCCCGGCGGCAGCATCAACTTCACCCGGATGGCCGACGGCACACGCGACGAGTACCAGTACCTTCACGGTCTCGAGCGCGAATACATCTCCGAGCTGCCGTCGCGGCTGATCGCGGCATTGCGCCGTCTCGACGACGGCCTCGCCGGGTACAAGATCAGCCGGTACCAACACTCGCTGCAGACCGCCACCAGGGCGATGCGCGACGGCGCCGACATCGAGATGGTCGTGGCGGCCTTGCTGCACGACATCGGTGATGACATCTCACCCGAGAACCACTCCCAGGTTGCCGCAGCAATCATTCGCCCGTACGTCCGCGCCGAGGTGACGTGGGTCGTCAACATGCACGGCATCTTCCAGATGAAGTACTACGCCCACCACATCGATCTCGATCCCGATCTACGCGAGGCGTACCGCGACCATCGATGGTTCGACAGTTGCGACAACTTCTGCGAACGGTGGGACCAGGAATCGTTCGACCCGGACTACCCGACCGAACAGATCGAAACGTTCGAACCGATGCTGCGCGAGATCTTCAGCCGTCGTTCGTTCGATCCGGCCATCGTCGACGATGTCGACGCGCCGCAAACCGCGCGCATGTGACGAGCTGGACATCCAGCTAGTCGTATCAGCTACGGGATCAGCCGGCGGACGGCT
>JANMMQ010000511.1:0-1881 GCA_031373465.1 Ilumatobacteraceae bacterium
CTGCCCGACGACAGCGCGTACGCCGAGCTGCTCACCGGTTCGGGCACACAGGCTGTCAGCACGACGATGGGCTTCACCCGTCTGCTGCGCGGCCTCTCCCGCGACGAGAAGTTCGGGCAACGCGTTGTTCCGATCATCCCCGACGAGGCCCGCACCTTCGGTATGGACTCGTTGTTCCGCGAGCTGAAGATCTACGCATCACAGGGCCAGAAGTACGAGCCCGTCGATCACGAGATGTTGCTGAGCTACGCCGAGGCAGCCAACGGTCAGATCATCGAAGAGGGAATCACCGAGGCCGGTTCGACGGCCAGCTTCATCGCCGCCGGCACCGCGTACGCCACCCGCGGCGTTCCGGTCGTTCCCTTCTACACCTTCTATTCGATGTTCGGCTTCCAGCGTGTCGGTGACCTCATCTGGCAGGCGGCTGACGCGCGCACGCGTGGTTTCCTCCTCGGCGCCACTGCCGGGCGCACGACGCTGATGGGCGAGGGCCTGCAGCACCAAGACGGCCATTCGCTGGTGCACGCGTCGACTGTTCCGCCGTGCCAGGCGTACGACCCCTCATTCGCGTACGAGGTCGCCGCCATCGTCCAGGAGGGCTTGAAGAGGATGTACGGCGGAGGCAGTGCGGACCCCGACGTCTTCTACTACATCACCTTGTACAACGAGAACTATCCAATGCCGGTCATGCCCGAGGGCGATCCCGCCGAGGTTCGTGCGGCGATCATGCGCGGCCTGTACCGCTGGGCTCCCGCGCCCGAGGGCCCGTTAAAGCGCGCCACCCTGCTGTTCTCCGGTTCGGCTCAGGGTGCCGCGCGCGACGCTGCTGCGGAGCTCGCCGAGCACTTCGATGTGGGCGTCGAGCTGTGGTCGGCCACGTCGTACAAACGACTTCGTGAGAACGCGCTCGAGGTCGAGCGCTGGAACCGCCTGCACCCCAGTCACGAATCCCGCGTGCCCGACATCACCCAACTGCTCGCAGAAGCGAAGGGGCCGATCGTTGCCGTCACCGACTTCATGAAGATCGTTCCCGAGCAGGTCGCCCGCTTCCTGCCGGGGCGTACCTTCGTCCCGCTCGGCACCGACGGCATGGGTCGTTCCGACACGCGTGAGTCGCTGCGCAACTTCTTCGAGATCGACCGCGGTCACGTTGTGGTGGGGGTGCTTTCGGCGCTCCACGCCACCGGCGAGGTCGATACCGATCTGGTCGAAGCCGCGATCCACCGCTACGGGATCGATTCAGACGCGATCGATCCGTACCTCGTGTGACGTCAGTTCCACCAGCCGTTGATATCGATGATCACCTGGGCGGAGCTCGACGAGTAGATGCAGATGGATCCGTTCGACGACAGCGGAAGCTCGGCTGCGTTGGCGACGGGTGACGCAACTTCGTAGTTGACGTTCGATGCGGTCGGCACGTCTCCGCATGGGAAGGCAGTGACGAAGCCCTTGTTCGTTCCGTCGGCGACGGTGATGTTGGCGGAGATCGCTCGGGCGTTGGCGGGCACTCCACGCACGCCGGCGATCTGTACGACCAGCGTCTGGCTGGGAGCGAGACGCATGCCACCCTGACCGGCGTTGATCTCGGGGCGGAGGGCATCGCGGGTGTCGGTGAAGCGGAACGGCGTGCCCGGGGTGAACCTGTTGGCCGCACTGGTGGCGACGTAGCCGACCACATCCACGACCAGATCGATGTCGACGTTGGTGAAGAAGCAGACAGTCCCCCTCGACGAGACCTGCGCGATGACCAGGTTCGGGGTGACTCGGCCAGCGGCCGGGTTCAGGCTCGACGTCGGCGGAATGTCGCCGCACGGGAAGACCGTGACGAAGGCGTCGAGCGCAGGCAGGATGCCGGTGACGTTGAGGGCGACGGCGCTGGCG
>JANMMQ010000571.1:0-4335 GCA_031373465.1 Ilumatobacteraceae bacterium
GTCACTGACGGGGTCGTTGGACCATGGCGTCAACTGGTTCTCGCGGCTGTTGCCCGACCACGTGTAGCCGGACCCGGACTCCGAGACCTGGAAGCCGAACGACGCGTTGGCGATGACGTTCAACCACGGCGCCGGGGTCGCTTGCTCGGGCCCGAGGATCGTGACGTACTCGTTGCCAGCTTTGTCGAAGCCGCCGAGCCCGTTGAAGTACTCGAGCTGCGGGCGGGGGCCGGCGGGCGCAGGCGCGATCTTGGTCGGCTCCGGTGGCAGCGCGCGCGGGGCAGCCCTCTCTTGACGCTCCAACCGGATGACCTGCTCGGCCAAGCTGCCGCGCCGGCTCAGCAACACAGCACGCGCCGCGGCGAGCACGAGCACGCGATCTGCTTCGGGCAGTTGGTCGCCGCGCAGGATGTAGACGCCGCCCTGACCCGGGTGAGTTTCGGCGCCGAGCGTCGACTGGCTGGCGCGGACGAGCCCTTCGAGCGATCCGGACAGATTCTCGGCATACGTGACGCCCTGCTCGTTGATGATCACCAGATCGACGGCCAGCAGCTTCATCCGCCAGTACTCGTGAGCGCGCAACAACTGCCGAACGATGTCGATGTCTTCCGGCTCGTCGATCCGGACCACGACGATGGGCAGATCGCCGGAGATGCCATACGGCCACAGTGCGGGCGCGCCGCGCTGATTGCTCATCAGCAAGCTCGCCGGCGGGCGCAGCGACGGGTCGGAGTAGATGATCCTGTTGGCGAGGCGCTGGAAGAGCTGCGCCTCGTCCGAGCCGATCCCGAGGTGATGCAGCTGAACCTGGGCCTGCGTCCACGCCAGGATCGCAGCACGCTCGAACGTGGCCGACTCCCGGTACTTGTCGGCGAGGTCCAACACTTCTTCGCGCGTCTCGGCGATGACCGTGGAGAAGATGGCGTGCGCGGTGGCGCCAGGGGCGAGCTTGATGCGACAGCGCAGGCTGAAGATCGGATCCAGCACCGCGCCTACCGTGTTCGACAACGGGCGCCCATCGATAACAGAGACCGGCGTTGTCACCGTGTGGCCTCGTCCGAGGAACCTGGCCCGGTCCGTCTCGTACTGGAACGTCGCGCCCGGGTCCTCCTCGATCGCGGCGACGTGCGCTGCCCACATCCGCTTCTCGTCACTGGACCGCGGCCGCCGCGTCGCCAGCAGCGCACCGATCTCGGCGACGAACTCGGTTTGCACGAAGAGGTTCTGGAACGCGGGGTGCGCCACGTCTGCGGCCTGCGTTGCTAGCACGATCTCGGCGTACGACGTCAACTCGATCTCTCGATGATGCGTGCTGAGGTTGGTCAACGACACGCGGCGGATCTCGGCGTCGTGCTCCGCAGACACCACGATGGTCAAGTTGGTGACGAGCGACCCATCACGACGCGCGAACTCGGCGCGGTCTTCGCTGTACGTGACCTCGTAGGTGTCGGCCTCTGCACCGCTGGGCTGGTGGCCAACCGACCGAACGACGCCCGTGTACATGTCGCGCATGTAGAGGTAGCTGCCCCAGCAGTCGCGGGTCACGTCTTCGCGCCACCGGGTCACGGCGATGTCGCCCCAGCGGCTGTAACCCGAGCCGGCGGCCGTCACCATCACCGCGTACCGTCCGTTCGACAGCAGGTGCGTTCGCGGGATCGCGTCGTGCGGCGAGGTGAAGCGACGAAGTATCGGCGGGCTGAGGTCGCGCACGTCGGCGGCGCTCTTGACCTCTTCGGCACGCGGCCGCGACACGATCACGTTGCGCGGCATCCGTTCCTGCAGCAGCAGTTCGGTGGCTTCGACGATCGGGTCGGCATGGAACCGCTCAACCATCATGCTGTTGTTGAGCACGTTGCCGAGAGCGACCAAGGCCATCCCCTGATGGTGGGCCATGTAGCTCTTGACGATCGCGACCTTTGCACCTTCGGGGAGACGGCGTGCGGTGTAGTCGAGCGCTTCGCGGTAACCGAAGCGGTCTGCGGCCCCCTCCTTTGCCAGCCTGACGAAGTTTTGGACGGCCGCCTTGGGGTCGACCATCGCGGCGAGCGCGGCGGCATACGGTGCGACAACGACATCCTCGCTGAGGCCGCGCTTCAGCCCGAGCCCTGGCACACCGAAGCTCGAGTACTGGTACCTCTGTGCGGTGTCGCGCGCGTTGAAGCCCGATTCCGAGATGCCCCATGGCACGCCAAGGTCCGCGGCGTAACGGATCTGCCGGGCGACGACGAGCCGGTTGGTCTGCTCGAGCAAGCTGTTCTCCGGGGCGCGCATCACCAGCGCCGGCATCAAGTATTCGAACATCGACCCCGACCACGAGATCAGCGTCGATCCCCGACCGACCGGTGTCAGTTGGCGGCCAAGCCTGAACCAGTGCTCCGGCGGAACTTCGCCCTTGGCGATCGCCAGGAAGCTGGCCAGGCGAGCCTCGGAGGCGAGCAGGTCGTAGTAGCTCGGGTCCAGTGATCCCTCACGAACCCTGAAGCCGATGGAGAACAGCTTGCGGGTGGGGTCGAACAGGAAGTCGAAGTTCATGTCCCGGAAGATCTGCTCGGCATTCTCGGCGATCGCCAGCAGGCGTCGGACGAGCATCGCCGCGCCAGGAGGGCCATCTCGACTCGGCCGATCCGGCGGGTCGCACAGTTCACCGAGCGTCGCGAACGAGGTCGTCTCCGGCGGCGACTGGTACACCACGAGATCACGGATGTGGCTGGCGACGGCGAGTCGTGTGCGCTCCGCCCACGTGACGAGCTCGCTGTCCGGACCGTCTCCGTGCTGCGCGATCAGCGCGGTGGCCACGTCCGACAGTGTGCGCGAGTACGTCGAGAGCTCCTCCAGACGCTTGGCCCATGCCGCCGGCGTCGTCGGAACGGCGTCGGAGCCTGGCGGCTGCTCGAGCGCTTCTACTACGTGCCGCAAGCTGAGCGTCTGGCTTCTGCGGTTGTCACTGATCGCGCCGGCAGCCTGACGAGTCAGCGTAATGCTGTCACCGATGCCGGTCAGCGCGGCACCGACGGGTAGCGGCTGTTCGATCATCAACCGGCATGCGTTCGACATTGCCAACAGGTGACCGGCGAGGTTGCCGCTGTCGACCGACGAGACGTAGGGCGGCTCCAACGTGCGCAGGTCGCGGGTGTCGTACCAGTTGTAGAGGTGCCCGCGGAACTGTTCGAGATTCCCGATGGTCGTCAGCGTCTGCTCGAGTCGTTCGACCATCTCGACCGTGCCGATCCAACCGAAATCACGCGCAGTCACCGCCGACAGGAGGTACATCCCGATGTTCGTCGGCGACGTGCGGTGCTCCACGACCGGCTTCGGGTCGTCCTGGAAGTTGTCGGGCGGGAGCCAGTTGTCTTCTGCACCGACGAACGTCTCGAAGAACAGCCACGTCCGGCGGGCGGTGAGTCTCAGCAACTCGATCTCGCTCGGCGAGAGATCCGGTCCGACGAGCTCGGCGACCGGGACGCTGACGAACCGAGCGAGGAACGGAGAGAGCACCCAAAGAATGAGGAATGGCAGAGCGATCCAGACGGACCCGGGTTTCGCCGCGGCCACGAGGGCCGCGGCAGCGACTGCAACTGCGACCGCGCTGGCCATGCGACGGTAGAACGTCACGAGGTGAAGGTCGTGGCTGGCCTTGGCCTGCGCCGCGGTCACCCATTCGAGGCAGTTGCGATGTGTGATGTAGATCCGGACCAGAGTGCGGGCGATCGCATCGACCATCAACCACGCCTGATGGGCGAGGAAGGTGAAGCCGAGCACGAAGTGGGCGGCGAACTGGGTGGCATCGTCGATGACGCCGCGCGCGTGGCTGCGCTTGGAGATGCCACGACGTCGCGGCAGCAACCCCAGCAGCAGAGGCAGCGCCGCGGGGATGATCACCGTCGCCAGGACCCACGACGTCCAAACGCCTGCAGATATTGATGGCAGCGTCCACGCCGCGACGAAGGTGGCGAAGGTGAGCGGCGGCGACACGGTGCGGCGAAGGTTGTCGAGCATCTTCCAGCGCGAGATACCGGGAATCGGGTGATGACTGCGGTTGCCGCGCGCATCTCGTGCCTGGTCGAGGATCCACGGCAGCAGTTGCCAATCGCCGCGCGCCCAGCGGTGCTGGCGTGTGGCCGACACGAGGTAGTTCGACGGGAACTCGTCGAACAGTTCGATGTCGGTCACCAACCCGGCCCGGGCGAAGATGCCCTCGAACAGGTCGTGGCTGAGCAGCACGTTCTCGGGTACTCGGTTGTCGAGCGCGGCCATGAATGCGTCGATCTCGTAGATGCCCTTGCCGGTGAAGCTGCCCTCTTGGAACAGGTCTTGATAGACGTCGGAAATCGCTGC
>JANMMQ010000541.1:0-9446 GCA_031373465.1 Ilumatobacteraceae bacterium
GGCCAGTGCCGAGCTCGATCTCGCAGACGGCAGCCGCATCGACATCGTCTGCGCCATCACGGTCGATCCCGAGCTCGGAGAGATCCTGGTCGACTACGAAGGCTCATCGGGCGCAAGCCCGTACGGCATCAACGTCGTCAAGAACTACACCCACGCATACACCACGTTCGCGGTGCGATCAGTGCTGAACCCGGAGTTGCCGAACAACCACGGGAGCCTGGCGCCGATCAGAGTCGAGGCGCCAATCGGGTCGATCGTCAACGCAGTGTCGCCGCAGCCGTGCACCGCACGACATGTCGTGGGTATGTTCCTTCCCAATGCGCTGCTCAAGGCGCTTGCCCAGATCAAGCCGGAGCAGGCGATGGCCGAGGGCAGTGGGGCAGTTTGGACGATGCAGGTCTCGGGCAACCACGACGACGGCCGGCCGTTCATCACCGCGATGTTCACGTACGCCGGCGGCGTCGGCGCCCGAGCCCACAAGCCGGGCCTCTCGGCATGTTCCTACCCGACCGGCGTGGCCGCCGTTCCCGTCGAGGTCGTCGAGGCATCGGCACCGATCCGTTTCCACCGCAAATCGCTGCGCTCAGGAAGCGGGGGCGCGGGCCGGCAGATCGGCGGGATGGGTCAGACGGTCGAGTTCAGTGTCGACACGACGCGCCCGTGGCAGTTGAATGCAGTCACGTCACGTCTGGCCATTCCACCAGAAGGAATCTTCGGTGGAGGCGCCGGCGCCGCAGGGTCGTTCACCGTCAACGGCGAGGCGGTGCGCACCCAGCAACGCATCACGCTACAGCCCGACGACCGTGTCAGCCTGGAGCTGCCGGGCGGCGGCGGCTACGGCGCCGTCGAAGAACCACAACAAGCGTGAGCAGTTGGCCCGACGCGCGTTGCTTCGGCGATGTGTGGACCGACGCCGTCACCGCGAACCCCGACGGTGTGTTTCTGCGGTTCGGGGGACCATCGGGCGCGGTTCGGGAGTGGAGCTCCGCCGAGTTCAACGTGTTGGTCAGCCTCATGGCCGGCCAGCTCGTCGAGCGCGGCGCGCAGCAAGGACGTGCCATCCACCTCGCCGTGACCGTTCCGGTGGCTTTCGTGGTTGCCGCGGATCCGTCCCAGCCACCGACCGTGGAACAGCTGTTGGCGTGGTGCACCGACCGCCTGGCAAAATCGAAGCGGCCGCGCGACATCACCTTCGTGGACGAGTTGTCGCGTACCAGTGTTGGCAAGATCCGAAAGTTCCTGCTGCGAGACCCAACTGCCGAAAAGGTTGGCCAACGATGACCGAACAACCTGTTCTCACCACTGAGCTGCTGACGTCGTTCGATCAGTCGGTGCTCGACGTCGATCAGGCGTGCACACTGCCGGCCGACTGTTACACCACCGACGAGTTCCTCGACTTCGAGCGGCACGCCCTCTTCGATCACGAATGGCTTTGCGTCGGCCGCGCCGACAAGATCGCCAACCCCGGCGACTACTTCACCGCGACGGTCAACGGCGAGCGGCTGATCATCGCCCGTGCCAAGGACGGCATGATCCATGCGTTCTCGGCCATCTGTCAGCACCGCGGGATGCAGATCGTCGATGACTGCGGCACGTGTGGAACGTTCACGTGTCCGTACCACCAGTGGGTGTACGGCCTCGACGGCCGATTGCTCGGCGCGCCGGCGATGGAACGCACCGCAAACTTCAACAAATCCGAGTTCGGACTCCCGAACTTGAAGGTCGAGGATTGGCTCGGGTTCCTGTTCGTCAACTTCGACGCAGTGGCGAAGCCACTGGCGCCATCGCTCGCCGCCTACGAGCCGTTCTTGGAGCACTACGACCTGACCAACGCGGTATCGACGGCCAGTTTCACGTTGACCGATCTGCCGTGGAACTGGAAGGTCATGTTCGAGAACTTCAACGACGGCTACCACGCCAACCGCTTGCACCACACCATTCAGGATTTCTGCCCCAGCAACCTCGCGGCGTTTCCTGTGCCTTGGCACGACGCCTCGAACGTGATCTTCCGCACCAACGGCTATACACACATCGACGGCGGGTTCAACGCCACCACCAAGGCACTGCTGCCTGTCTTCTCCGACCTGACGGAGGAGGAGCGGTGGCGGTCAACCTTTGCGCTCATTCCGCCGACGCTGTGTCTGGGCACGGCGCCTGATCAGGCCTTCTACTTCATCGTCACCCCGAAGACTGCCGAAACCATCGATGTCGAAATCGGCTATCTGCTGCACCCGAGCGCGCTGAAGCACCCCATGTTCGAGCACCTCTTCGCGATGAGCGACGCGGGGGTGCAGGTGTTCGTCAGACAGGACCAGGACGCGACCACAAGGTGCAACGGGGTATGCACTCGCGGTTCGCGGCCAGGGGGCGCTATTCGTGGCAGGAAGAAAGTCACGTGCAGTTCAATCGCTGGCTGGTGCAGCGCTATCGCAAGCACTGGCCGGCGTCCGTACAGTGACGTGCTGAGTGTGGCCGCTCAACCGACCACCCAAGGACTGGCGGGTTCGGTCAACTAGCTTGCGGCGATGCGCATCCTCGCTACGTCGACGCCGGGAATGAGCCACCTCAACGTGTTGCTGCCGCTGATCCGGTCGGCTCGAGATGCCGGTCACGACGTGCTGTTCGTCATCGCCGCCGAGTCGTGCGACCTCGTCAGCCGGCATGGATTCGCGGTCAAGCCAGGAGGCATGGCTGCCGCGGACCGTGGCAAGGCGCTCGAACCGCGCATGCCCGAGATACTCGCGGTGCCACCGCGACGACGTCGCGGTCTGGTCTTCTCCGGATTCTTCGCCGAGGCCGCCGCGCCAGTGATGCGCACCGATCTCGAACCCGTCTTCGGTGAGTTCCGGCCGGACATCGTTGTTCACGAAGCGGCCGAGTTGGCCGGTGGGCCGATGGCTGTCTCGCGCGGGATCCCGCACGTCCACGTTGCGTTCAGCGGGTGCCTGCCCGTCTGGTCGGAACACGTCGTCACGGACAGCATCACACCGCTGTGGATCGCAGAAGCGCTGCCGGCACCGTCGATCGAAGACCTCTACGGCGACCTGTACCTGCACCCATTCCCGCCGAGCTTCGATCAAGCCCCGACAGCAGGGGTCGTGCGGCCGATGCGTGTTGAACCTATCGACCAGGATTCGCAGGTCGCACCGCCGTGGCTCGACGATCTCGGGCGGGACCGACCGCTGATCTACCTGACCTCCGGCACCGAGCCCGCGGCAAAAATGGCACCCTGGGCCGCATCGATCGAGGCGTTGGCGGACTTCGACGCCGACGTGGTCGCCACGATCGGGAGCCATGTCGATCCCGCCACGCTCGGAGTCGTCCCTTCCCATGTTCACGTCGAGCGGTTCGTTCCGCAACGCTTCATACTCGACCGGGCGACGCTCGCGATCTCGCACGCCGGCGCCGGTTCATTGCTCGGTGCCGCTGGCTGCGGCCTGCCCCAGTTGCTGTTCCCCTTCGCGGCCGATCAGTGGGAGAACGCCGACGCGGCCACAGGCGCGGGAGTCGCGATCACGTGCGAGATGGACCAACGCTCGACCGCTGACATCGGCGCGGCGGTCGGTCGGCTGCTCGACGATCCGCTGTTCCGAGAGGCATCGCAGCGTGTCGAGGCTGAGATCGCAGCGATGCCGGCCGCCGTCGACCACGTCGCCACGCTCGAGGCCGTGTGCAGCGGCGCGCTCTGAGCCTAAAATTCGATCATGGTTGCACAGCTGAATCACACGATCGTCGCAGCTCGCGACAAGTACGAATCGGCGACCTTCTTCTCCGAGATCCTTGGTCTGCCGACACCCATGCCGTTCGGTCATTTCGTGGTCGTGCCCACCGGCAACGACGTCTCGCTGGACTTCGCCGACAGCGACGACGAGATCACCTCGCAGCACTATGCGTTCCTGATCACCGAAGAAGAGTTCGACGAGGTCTTCGCCCGCGTTGAGGAACGGGGTATCACCTACTGGCCGAACCCGTGGCGAGGCAACGAGGGCCAGATCAACCACAACGACGGCGGACGCGGCTTCTACTTCGAGGACCCCAGCGGCCACTATCTCGAGGTGTTGACCCGTCCGTACGGCAGCGGCGCATAGAACTGTCGCCCTCCGGCGCGACCCTGTGAGACTGCGAGATATGCCGTCGGAGAGTGAGCACGCTGCTGAGAGCGTCACTGCTGTCGCCGGCGAGGGCGGCGTCGCGGTCTCGTATGTTCCCGCCGGTTCACGCATCTCCCCTGGCGCGGTTTTGCTGCTCGCGACGTCGGCGTTGATCTTCAGCACCGGCGGACTCTTCATTCGTGAGATCGACCATCCTCACGCGTGGCAAACCGTGTTCTGGCGTTCGTTGTCGGCCTGCGTCAGCTTGTCGCTGTTGATCATCTGGCGCGAGCGATCGAACCCGCTGCGAGCCATCGTCAGGATCGGGCGACCTGGTTGGGCAGTCGCCGGTGCGTTCTGCTTGTCCTCGATCAACATGGTTGTCGCCCTCACCAAGACCAGCGTTGCAATCGTGTTGGTGATCTTCGCGCTTAGTCCGTTGGCTGCGGCGGTGATCGCCTGGCTCCTGATCGGCGAGCGGGTACACAACTACACGTGGATCGCGATCGCCACGACGGTTGCCGGCGTTGCCTTCATGGTGTCGGGACCCGGTGTCGGCGGCTCGCCGTCTGGCGCATTGATCGCGCTGGTCATCCCCCTGGCATTCGGCTACGGGACAGTGATGATCCGTCGCCACTCGGAGATCGCGATGGCCCCGGCGATGCTCCTCTCGGCAGCGATCAGCTCCTTGGTGTCGCTGCCGTTCGCCCATCCGTTCGACATCAGTCGGCATGACCTGCTGTTGCTGCTGACGTTCGGGTTCGCCCAACTCGGCATCGGCTTGGCGATGTTCAGCATCGGCGCGGCGCGTGCTCCTGCGACTGACGTCGCCCTGCTGTCCATGCTCGAGCCGATCATGGGCCCCGTCTGGGTGTGGATCTTCGTCAGCGAGTACCCGGGGGTCCCGGCGCTCATCGGCGGTGGCATCGTGTTCGTCGCGCTTGCACTGCACACCATCTACGCCGCGTCGAAGAGCGGAACCCCTGACGCGCTGCACGACGAGCTGATCACAGACACGGTCCGCGCTGGCTCCAGCGCCGGTTGACTCAGCCGTTGTCGACGGGGTTGATGGTCACGCCCGGCGAGGCGATGGCGTCGACTTCGGCCAGCACCTCCTCGGGCACGACCACGTCTGCAGCAGTGAGCAGGGTAGCCAGCTGCTCCGGCGTGCGTGGCCCGATCAGCGCCGACGTGACCGGTGGACGGGCGAGGACGAAGCCGATTGCCAACTGAATCAGAGTCAGGTCTGCCGAGGCCGCCACGGCAGCAAGCCGATCGACGAGCTCGCGCTTGCGAGTTCTGATGACTTCGTCGCGGTGATCGAAGTGATCCGGTTCGCGGGCTGCACGGGATCCGCCGTCGACCGATTCGGTCTGATACTTGCCCGTCAGCCACCCGCCGTTCAGGGGAGCCCACACGAGCACACCGACATCGTGCTGATGGCACCACGGCAGGACCTTCGCTTCACCTGCGCGCACGAGCATGGAGTATGGAGGCTGCTCACTGCACGGCGCGCCGACGCCGAGGTTCTCGGCGGTTGCGCGCGCCTCGGCAAGTTGCGCCGGCGAGAAGGTCGAGGTGCCGATGGCGCGTACCTTGCCCGCTTGCACCAACTCGTCGAAGGCCTGAAGCGTCTCGTCGATCGGTGTGCTCGGGTCCGGCCGGTGCATCTGGTAGATGTCGATGTAGTCGGTGCGGAGCCGGCGAAGGCTGGCGTCGCACGATTGCAGGATCCAACGCCGCGACAGCCCTCGTTCTTGCGGGTCGTCGCTCATCGCATTGCCGACCTTGGTAGCGAGAACGATCCGTTCGCGGCGACCGGCGATGGCTCGACCGAGGATCTCTTCGGAGACGCCGAAGTCGTAGATGTCGGCGGTGTCGAACAGGGTCACGCCTGCGGCAAGGGCCGCGTCGACCATCTGCCGGCATGATTCTTCGTCGGGGTTGCCCCACCGCCCGAACATCATGGTCCCCAACGCCAGTGTGCTGACGTCGATACCGCTCGAGCCGAGCCTCCGGTACTGCATTCGTCAGGCCAGTCCGGCTTGGCGCTGGAACACCAGGCTGTCCCAGTAGTCCGTGCGGTGCGCGATGCGACCGTCTCGAACGACGAATCGCATCACCCCGCGCACGGCGATCGGGCGATCGTTGGCGACAGTTCGCAAGGTGTAGGCGGCGAAGACCCGGTCGCCGTCGGCGATGACATCTTCGACCTCGTAGCGCAGCCCGGGCATCGACTCAAGGAACCCGGGAAGGCGACGGCGGTACTCGTCGATGCCCACGCAACCACTTCCGAGTGCGGCGGTGTGCTCGTTGACGAAGTCGTCGGTGACGAATGCGGCCACCGCATCCGGCTGTCCGGTCGAAAAGGATTCGAGATAGCCGATGCAGACTGCGCTCGGCGACTGATCCTCGGTTGTCACGTGCCGGTACCCCAGACCTCCTGCACGGTCGCGTACACGCCCTGGTCGTACGAGAACTCGATCATGTTGCCGTCGGGATCGGTGAGGGCGCAGATGTAACCGATCGGCGGCGGCATCTCGGTAGGCGGCCACGCCAGACAACCCTCGTCGTCACCGCGCTTGGCGATGGCATCGACCTCGGCTCTGCTGGTGACCTCGATGCCGATGTGGGCGAATGGCGCCATGATCGGTTGCGGACCCTTGTCCTGATCGCGGATGAAGCTGACCAGCACGAGGATGAACGGCTTGTCGACCTGGTCGCTGTGGCCGAGCCATGCACCCTGCCCGTCGGCGTCTTCGCGACGATCCAGCAGTTCGAGTGGAGTGAACCGCGCGTACCACGCAATGGTCTTGTCGATGTCGGTGGCGGGCAGGGCGATGTGGGTCCACCGCATGGACGGGGGATGAACCGAGTACTTGTCGGCGACCTCACTCACGGGTCCAGCCTTCCGGGACGACAGGATCCGAACCGCCCTTGGTCCACAGGATGAGTGTGTTGCCCCACGGATCCATGAAGGCGCTGTTGAAACCGTTGAACTCGGCCCAATAGTGGCTCCGCCACAACTCGGTGGCACCCAACCGCACCGCCGTGTCGAGCATCCGCTCGTCGCTGTCATCGTCGGAGACCAATATCCACACACGTGCTGTGCGCGCCGGCGCGCGGAGTGAACGTGGCTCGACCCCTGCAGGATCAGGGTGCGGGCGGGCGTTGGCGACGTTGAAGATGCCCATGTGCAGATTGCCGATCTCCGACGGCGTACCGTCGGGAAGCGGGAAGTGTCCGCCCGGCACGATGCGGTGGAATACACCGGACGGCCGTCCTTCGATCTCCCACCCGAACACTTCCGCGTAGAACCGCCCGGACGCCTCTGGATCGTCGCTCGGCAGATCGACGAAGATCAAGGTGTTGGGTTGGGTCATAGGGCACGAACGTAGCATCGTTGGACTGATGGTCAGACCGTCGAAGCGACGAGCTGCAAGGGAATTCGCTCCGCGTTTCCGCCATTGCGGGTACTCCGTGTCACGAGTCACGACACGGCGAGACTATGGTTCGTCCGCAACGGAATGGTCTGACCATCAGTCCGCGACACAAGGGGGAGATCGACGTGAACAGTAGGAGATTTGGCAACGGCGCAGGCCGAGCGATCATGCTGATGGCCGCGATATCAATCGTCGCCGCAGCGTGCGGTAGCGACACGAAGTCCAGCGACGCAACCACGGCCGCTGGGTCTTCAGCGGGAACGCAACCGGTCACGACCGAGTCCGCGTCGACGACACCCGCGACCCAGCCGGTGTCCACCGAAGCGGCGACGACCTCGGCAGGCGCAGCGAGCGAACTCGACACGAACGGCGACGGCAAGGTCGTGTTCGGTATCGCGGCTGCCGGTCCGGCCGACGACGGCGCGTACTACCAAGCTGTCGTCGACGCCGCCAAGCAACTCTCGACCGACAACGGCTTCGAGGCGCCGATCGTCGTCGACAACATCCAGGCCGCGGATGCCTCTACCGTCATCGGTGACCTCGCCCAGCAGGGCGTCGATGTCATCATCGTCGGCGCCTCCGAGATCGCCGAACCACTCCCCGATCTGATCGCCAAGTACCCCGACGTGTTCTGGTACTGCAACTGTGGTGCCGGATTCCCGGCCAACCCCGGCCTGGCGCAGAGCCTCGACAAAGGCAGCGAGATCGGCTACACCGCCGGCTACGCGACCGGTTTGAAGCTGAAGGAGAAGGGCGGCGACTCCGCCGTCATCATCGGTTGCTGCGATCTCGGGTTCGAGAAGCAGGCAGTGATGTCGTTCGATCTCGGACTGAAGGCAGTCGATCCGGCCTACACGCAGACATACGTCCCCAGCGGCGACTTCCCGTTCGACTTCGACAACAGCGCCAACGCAACGGCTGCATTGCAAACTGCCATCGACAACGGTGTCGACGCGGTCTACCCGTACCTCGGCGGCGCACTTCGGCCGGTGGTCCAGGCGGCCAACACCGCCGGCATCATCACGATGAGCGCGGGTTCGTCGAAGGTCTGCGATGCCGGCCAGGACTTGAAGTACGACATCGCCGTAAAGTTCGACGCTGGTGACTACGTGAAGGCCGTGATGAAAGAGATCATCGCCGGCACGTTCCACGAAGGCGACACCAAGACCTTCAGGGTCGGTGTCGACCCGGAGCCGGGCGCGGTCATCTGCAACGCCACGTCGGACCAAAAGGTTGCGATGGACGCGGTCTACAAGTCGATCGCGGCCGGCGACCTCACCGCTGAGTTCGACAAGATCGATGCTGCCGCGTTCGCACAGGGCTGACCGCCACCCGTGACCTCGGCACCTGCCGCGGAGTTCATCGACATTTCCAAGCGATTCGGGCGAGTCATCGCCTGCGACCGCGTCAACCTTGCATTGCACCGGGGCCGGGTCCACGGCATCCTGGGCGAGAATGGCGCGGGCAAGTCGACGCTGATGAAGATGCTCATCGGACTGGTCCTGCCCGACTCCGGCGAGATCCGGGTGCATGGGAACACCGTGAAGATCTCGGATCCGATCGAGGCAGCGCGCCTCGGCATCGCGATGGTCCACCAGCACTTCAGTCTCGTTGAGCAACTGACGGTTTGGGAGAACGTCGCCCTCGGCGATGCCGGCAGGCTCGATCCCGCCCGCACCCGCCGACGCGTTGCCGAGATCAGCGAACAGTACGGCCTCGAGATCGACGCTGACGATCGCATTCGTGAGCTGACAGCAGGGATGCGTCAACGGGTCGAGATCATCAAGTGTCTGCGCCGCGACCCGCAGATCCTTGTGTTCGACGAGCCGACCTCAGTGCTCTCCCCCGCCGAATCCGAGTTCCTCTTCGCCGCTCTGCGACGAGTTGTCGAGGACGAGGGCAAGGCCGTGGC
>JANMMQ010000558.1:0-5058 GCA_031373465.1 Ilumatobacteraceae bacterium
CTGATCGAGGCGGCAAAGGTCGATGGAGCCACCAACAGACAGGTGTTCTACAAGGTGACCCTGCCCTACATCAGGGCCACGATCGTCACGGTGGCCACCCTCACCACGATCGCCGCTCTCAAGGCATACGACGTCGTGGCAGCGATGACGGGCGGCAACTTCGGAACCGACACACTGGCCAACGCCTTCTACAACACGATCTTCTTGCAGAACCGTGAAGGTCTCGGGTCGTCGATGGCGGTGCTGATCTTCATCTTGGTCATTCCGGTCGTCATTATCAATCGTCGCTCGCAGCGACGTGCAGAGGAGTTGATGGGCGCATGAGCGTTGTCGAACTGACCCCAACTGGCGACATCACCACGAATCCGCCGCCTCCGGCATTCGAGGAGCCGATCGGGCGATCGGCTAGCGCCGCGCTCTCGAGCAAGACAGGCCGCAAGCTGGTCTATGTGCTGGTGTTTCTGTGGACGATCCCCACCTTCGGCGTGTTCGTGTCGTCGTTCCGATCCGAGGTCGCCGTCAAGACCACCGGTTGGTGGACGTTCCTGTGGAATCCGCACTTCACCTTCGACAACTACAAGAGCGTGCTGGGAAGCAGCAGTGGCGGCGACAACCTGTCGCACTTCTTCCTCAACTCCATTCGCATCACGGTCCCGGCCACGATCATCTCGGTCGGAATCGCCTTGCTGGCCGCGTACGCATTCTCGTGGATGGAGTTCAAGGGCCGCGACTGGCTGTTCGTTGCAGTCATCGCCATGCTCGTGGTGCCGCTACAGATGTCGCTGGTGACACTCAGCCGGCTCTTCAACGGCGGCGCACACATCGGCACGTTCACCATCTTCCCCGACCTCAACTTGAACAACTCGGTCGTGCCGATCTGGATCGCTCACACGTGCTTCGGCATGCCATTCTGCATATTCATCCTGAAGAACTTCGTGTCCTCGCTGCCGCGCGAGATCATCGAGGCAGCGCGCGTCGACGGCGCCAGCCACCTCGACATCTTCCGCAAACTGGTCGTGCCGTTGTCGGTTCCGGCCATTGCGTCGTTGTGCATCTTCCAGTTCGTCTACATCTGGAACGATCTGCTCATCGGTCGCATCTTCGGCGGCTCCAACAACCTCCCACTGATCGCCAAGCTTGTCGAAGTGTCGGGCTCGCGTGGCCAGTCTTGGCACTTGCTCACGGCAGCGGCCCTCGTCTCGATGGTGCTGCCGCTCGTGGTGTTCTTCTCGCTGCAGCGCTACTTCGTTCGCGGCCTGCTGGCTGGTTCCGTCAAGGGATGAGCGGTAGCGCCACCGACGATCACGTCGATGCGCTGCTCGATTCGTTGACACTCGAGGTCTCGCTCCTCGCGGGCGCCGACTTCTGGCACACCGTTGCCATCGAGCGCGTTAGGGATACCGGCAATTCGCGTCAGCGACAGCCCGGCAGGCGCGGCGGCACGTCGTTCGAGGGCGGGCCTGCTTCGGTCAACGCCCCGTGCGGCACGTCATTGGCGGCTACGTGGGATCTGAACGTCGTCGAAGCGGTCGGGCACCTCCTCGGTCGTGAGGCTCGCGCCAAGGGTGGGTCCTGCTCGGCCCGACTCTAAACCTGCACCGCACGCCGATCGGCGGCCGCAACTTCGGGTGCATGAGCGAGGATCCCTACCTGACAGCGCGCGTCGCGGTGGCCTACGTCAACGGCCTGCAAACCGAGGGTGTCGCTGCCTCATCAAGACTTCATCGGCAACGACACCGAGTTCGAACGCAACACCATCGACTCGCGAATCGACGAGCGAACGTTGCGCGAGCTCAGCTCGGTGGCCGACGCCGCGCTCTTCTGCACACGTGGAATGTCGAGGACCATGATTGGGCACTCGCCGACGGTCATTTCGAATTGCGAGTCGGCAACGTCATCGCGCAACGTTGCGGTACGCCTGCCGGTCGACCACTGATCACAGGTGACGCGATCCAACTTGACGTTTTCTTGATGGAAACTTGATGGAATCTTGCTCAACCTTTCCACGGAAGTGTTCGCTCTCAGTGGGCGGGCGACAACCATACGCATGTATCGGACGGCAAGTAGACGCTGGTCGTCTCCGGCTGGGAGGCCAGGATCACGCTTCGCCCGGCCACCAGGTGAGCCGGCAACTCGACTGCTTCCGGGCCGACATTGGTGACGATCAACATGCCGTCGCGTTCGAAAGCGAGACATTCCGGCAAGTCGAGGTCGACCCACTTCAGGTCGCCGGACAGCAGTGGCCTGTGAGCCAACAGCGAGCGATACCAAGCGAGCATCGAATGCGGGTCTGCCGCCTGCAGCGATGCGGCCTGGTCGACGAAGTCCTTCGGCTGTGGCAACCATGGCTCGACCGGGCCGGGCGAGAACCCCAGCGATGTTGCCGGATTCGTGGTCCACGGCATTGGTACACGGCAGCCGTCGCGTCCCAACTCCTTGCCGTTCGTGTTGATGAACAACGGGTCTTCGCGAGCCTCGTCGGGAATGTCGAGCATCTCTTCGAGGCCGAGCTCCTCGCCCTGGAACAGGTACAGCGCACCGGGCAGGGCCGCGGCTTGCGTGATGGCCGCACGAGCACGACGGCGACCGAGCTCGAGATCGATCGGGGCGTCGACGTAGACGAGGTTGCTGCCCGTGAACGCCGCCGGATCGTTGGCGTTGAGGCGGCCGAGCCGCGTCACGATGCGCTGTGTGTCGTGGTTGTTGAGCGTCCACGCCGGCGCTCCGCCGACAGACGCGAGCATGTCGAGAGAGCTCATGATCGCTTCCTTGATCGGTTTCGCCAGCCACGTGACCAACATCAGGTCGAACGCGAAGGACTGGTGGAACTCGTCACCCTGCATGTACTCGAGCAACTCCGCCGTCGGTCCGTACGACTCGCTGATCGTCACGAGGTGCCGACCGGGATGAGACTGCTCGTAGTCGTCGATCAGCCTGCGCCAGCGCTTCCAGACATCGTGCCCGGTTTGATAGAAGTGCGCGTACTTGTTGTACCTCCAGGCCTGGCCATCGGTGAGGCCCGGAGGCGTCGGCAGAGCGTCGGGTAGATCTGGATGCTTGCCCAGCACGGGTACCGCATCGACTCGAATGCCGTCGACACCGCGGTCGAACCAGAAGACGAGCATGCGGTCGAAGTAATCGATGACATCGTCGTTGTACCAGTTGAAGTCGGGTTGCCATGGTGTGAACGTGTGGAGGTACCACTGCCCCGGTTTTCCGTCGGCCTCGGTGACGCGTGTCCATGCCGGCCCGCCGAAGATCGCCCGCCAGTTGTTGGGAGGTTCGCTGCCATCGGGTCCTTTGCCGTCGCGGAACCAGTAGCGGCCGCGCTCGGGTGACCCGGGCGCGGCGCGCAGCGCGGCCTGGAACCAGGCGTGGTCGGAGCTGCAATGGTTGGGGACGATGTCGAGCATGACGCGAATGGAACGCTCCTTCGCGTCGGCAATCAGCCGATCGAAATCCTCGAGCGTGCCGTAGGTGGGCTCGACATCGAAGTAGTCGGCCACGTCGTACCCATGATCACGTTGCGGCGATGGGAAGCAGGGCGACAACCAGATGGCATCGATACCGAGGTCGCGCAAGTAATCGAGATGGCTGCGAATGCCCTCGAAGTCGCCGCGCCCGTCGCCATCGGAGTCGGCAAAAGATCGTGGGTAGAGCTGGTAGACGACGGCATCCTTCCACCACAGGTTCTCATCACTCTTGGTCCTGGTCATCGTGTTCCCTTTCGTTTCACTGCTGCTGTGGTTGCCCGCACAACCAGTTCCAACTCGAGCATCTCGGTGTTCGGTTGGCGATTACGCATCGACATTGCTTCGAGCACGAGGTCCGCGCCTCGTTCTCCTGAGTGAATCAGTGGTTGACGCACCGTCGACAGACCCATGAGGCCTGCCAGATCTATGTCGTCATACCCGACCACCGACAACTCGTCCGGGACGTTGATCCCCAGATGTGTCGCCGCTTCGAGACAGCCTACGGCCTGCACGTCGGACGCCGCCACGATCGCCGTCGGTCGCTCGGGCAGCGACAACAGTTCGGTGGCCATCTGCCGGGCGGCCGAGTGCAGGTAGGCCCCATACCGGATCAACGAGGACAGCACGGGTAGCCCGGCCTCGGCCATCGTCGCCCGGAACCCCTCCTCGCGGCGAGCGCCGGCGATGAACCCGAAAGCGTTGTGAGGAGGCTCGCTGACGAAGGCGATGCGCGTGTGGCCGAGTGAGATGAGGTGCCGCGTGGCAAGCGCACCGCCGGCACGGTCATCGATGCACACGCTGGGGAGGCCCGGGTACGAAGTGTCGAGCAGCACCGTGGGAAACCGTGCATTGACCAACCGCTCCCCCTCGTCGCCGACCAGCGGCAGCGAGATCACGATCAGGCCGTCGAAGATCAGATTGCGTGGAAGTTCCACCAGCTTCGTCCGGGCTTGGGCCGGCGACTCAATGTTGTGCAACACCACTTCGCAGCCGTGCGGTGCGAGCCGGGAGACGATTCCGCGTAGTCGTTGGAACGCCGATTTCTCGTCGAAGAACGGGACCAGCACGCCGATCAGTCGTCCGCCCTTGCCCTGTTGCGCCGTTGTTTTTCGGGGACGGTGATAGCCGAGTAGCTCTGCCGAGGTCTGCACCTTGGTGCGAGTGTTGTCGCTGACCTTCGGGCTGCCGCTGAGCACGCGCGAGACCGTGCCGATCCCCACGCCCGCGTGTTTGGCGACCTCAGCCATCGTGGTCATTGTGGAAACCGTAGCCGCCTGTTCCATTGCTGCTGGCAGCCGAGGGACCGTCGCGTAACGACGTCTAGTGGACGTAGCGAACGTCTGGCCAACGTTCCTCGTTTCCCGAACCATCGGTGAGCTCGACCGCCTTGAAACCATGCCGCTCGTAGAACCGCCGGGCCGGCCCATTGGTCTGGAACGCCCATAGTTGGAGGTCACCCGGTTGACGCTGCCTGACGACGGACATGAGCTGGTCGCCGAGGCCGCGACCCATCCACGACGGGTCGATGTACAGGTGATGCAGCCAACCCGGTTCCAGCATGAACTGCGCGACAACCACACCATCG
>JANMMQ010000580.1:0-5147 GCA_031373465.1 Ilumatobacteraceae bacterium
GCCACAACGAGAAAATCGTTCGCCCACCGTCGACCGCTCAGCACGACATCGCATGCGGCCGCGGCGAGGATCAGAAGTCGCAACCAACCGCTTTGGTTTCCGCTCAACACATGCGGCAACGCTGACAGTGAACCCGTAAGGCGCAGTGCGGACGAGACAGCGAGCAAGACGGTGCCGATGAGAACCACGACCGGGGCAGCCCGACGGAAACGCGCAAGACGGAAACGAGACCGGGCATCCAGACGACGCCACCGAGCCAGCATCGACGCGCCGAACCAGACAGCCAGCCCGCCGAGCGTGAGCAACCGAGCGACCAGTCCCGCCCAGCCTTCACTCGATACCGGGTCGTCGCTCACTGACTCGGCGCCGACGACGGCGGTGCCGATGCCGAACTGATACGTGCCACTCACTGCATGGACGTCGAGCGCGGACACCGATCGCCAACGAACGGCATATACGCCTACGTGGAGCACACCGACGCGACGTTGCATCGCGTTCGGATCTCCGGTCACGCCGAGCACCTGCCCTTGGCCACCGTCGGCACCATCGGGCCCAGTAATCGAAATGCGACTCAAGGCGATGTCGAGCGGTTCGCTGAATCGCAGCACCACTTCACCCGGCGCTTGAGGCAGGCCGGATCCTGGAGCGGGCGAGGCAAGAAGCAATCCGGCGTGCGCGAACACTGGTGCGGCTGCGCCAACAACGATGACGGCCGCAAGCGCAACTCCGAGAATCACTTGAGAGATTCGTCTGTCCCGGCCATGCAGATGAACGCGCAAATCGTCCTCCCCCCGTGAGACCTCAGATACGAATCAAGATAGTAGACCGCCGTGACCTGCCCGCTGACACCGCTACCCCGCGGGACGAAGGAACTCGATCGCGGCAGCAACGACCTCGGGGCGACGCACGGCGAGGTGGTGATCGCCCTCGACAACTTGCAGCCGGATCGGCGCTCCGACTCGAACGGCCGACCGCATGAGACCCTGGACGTCGCCGAGCGGAGCGGTGTGATCGTCGGCTCCATGCAGAAGCAACGCTGGGACGTTCGCGGCGAGGAGGTCGGGGCCGGCGGGATGGTCGATCACCACTCTTGCGAGGGTGCCGTGATAGCTCGCCCACGTGTGACGTGCCCCGTCGCTCACGATCGGAGCGGGCAGATCACGGATGAGATGTGGTGCGAGCACGATTGCGAGCGGGCGCATTTTGCACATCGCCTGACACATGATCCGGGCAACCGGACTTCCCGTCGCCGTGAGGCGGGCCATCAAACCGAGTCGGCCAACATTGGCCCGTGCTGCCGCCGCGTCGCGGTAAATCGGGAGTCCGAGCAGAACCAGCGTGGCTGTGAGGTCGGGTCTGCGGGCTGCCAGGGCAGCAGCAAGAATTGCGCCGGTTGAGTGCGCGACGATCAGTGATCCAGGCGGAACGTGGGGTTCGAGCGCGGTGAGGTGACAGTCCACGTCGTACTCGGCGTCGGACGGGACAGGGGAGCGGCCGAATCCAAGCAGGTCTGGGGCGATGCCGTGGTATCCGGCGGGCAGGGCACCCTTGAGCGGTTCCCAGTAGCGCGCCGACGCCCCCAGTCCGTGAATGAACACCAGCGGAGAGCCAGTGCCCCAACTGTCGATGTACAGCCGATGGCCCGCTGCTTGCGTTCCTGGCATCAGTCCTCCGCAGTGCGGCGCGTCCAGAGAGCGACTCGTTGGCCGGGCTGGGGAAGGTTGAACGGCCACCGGCGTCGGCCGGACAAGCGACCGACAGTGCGTCGAATTGGGGCAAGCGCTGGGCAGCCAGATCCCCGGGTGTGATAGTTGCCGGTGCCGTCGACGAGGCCGACGGCGTCGAACATGGCGAGTTGGAACATCCGGCAGTTCATGGTCTGTCGAGTCGACCAGCGCCAGTCGCCTTCGAACGATGCCGCGAAGCAGCGGATGCTGTCGCGGACCTCTTCGTCGGTGTTGTCCTTGACGAGCACGGGATGGAACTCGAAGTCGCCGGGCAGGCCGTGGTTCGGGTCGCGGGTAGCCATCGCGTCCGGGTGCAGTCCGATGCCGTTGAGCACGCCGGGTACCCCGCGGAACAGTTGGTCAAGACGCACCGAATGGCTCGGCCACCATCCGTAGCTTTCGTCGTTGTCGAATTCGACCCACCAGTGTCCGTAGGAGCGGCCGGCGAGGGCGATGTTGCGTTTGACGGTGATGAATTCGACGACTCGTGGAACCGGTTTGGAATCGCGGGCGGTAGGTGAATCGGTGGCAGCCTCAACGATCGTCATTTGCTCTTCTTGTCGCTCTTACCCTTTGACTGCATCTTGTTGCTCTTCTTTCGCTGCGATGCCAACTTTCGCCGCTCGTTTCGAACGACACGCAACCGCCGCTTCAGTTCTCGCCGTTCGTCGCGGGTCAGTTCGGGCTCAGGCGCCTCAGGATTGTTGATCATCGATGCTTCGTTGGCGGGTCCTACGGAACCGGTACAGGCGCAGACTATTCGTCACCACTGACACGGAGGACAAACCCATCGCGGCACCGGCAAAGATCGGATTGAGCAGACCTGCCATCGCGACGGGGATAAGTATCACGTTGTAGCCAAATGCCCACCCGAGGTTCTGCAGGATCGTGCGGAAGGTGCGCCGCGCGAGCCGGATCGAGGTGGCAACCCCATCGAGATTGCCCGACAGGAGGGTGATGTCGCTCGCCTCGATCGCGACGTCCGTGCCGGTACCGATAGCAATGCCGAGGTCAGCCTGAACCAGCGCCGGAGCATCATTGACCCCGTCTCCGACCATCGCCACCACCCGGCCCTCGCTTTGGAGTCGCCGGACTTCATTGACCTTGTCCTCCGGGAGTACTTCCGCGAGGACACGCGAGATGCCGACCTTGGCGGCGATTGCCTCCGCTGTGCGGCGATTGTCACCGGTGATCATCACCACCTCGATGTTCATCGATCGAAGTTCTTGAACTGCCGCAAGGGCGCCCTCCTTTTGGGTGTCGGCCACGGCGAGTACACCGCGAACCTGACCTTGCCATCCAACGAAGATGGCTGTCTTGCCTTCCCCCTCGAGTCGTTCGGCAGCAGTAGTGAGTTCGTCTTCGAGGACGAGTTCTGCTTCAGCCATCAGCTTGCGGCGACCGACATGCACGACGACGTCATCGACTGTGGCGCGCACACCGTGCCCGGCCACCGACGAGAACTCGATGGCCGGTTCCAGCGTGACGCCGTAGGCGGGTGCGCCGTCGACGACGGCTCGGCCGACTGGATGCTCCGAGCCTTGCTCGACCGCGGCTGCTCGGGCGACGAGTTGTCCGACGTCGACACCGTCAAGGGCGACGACATCGGTGAGGGTCATCAAACCTTTGGTGAGCGTGCCGGTCTTGTCGAACACAACAGTGTTGATCCGCTTGGATCGCTCCAGCACTTCACCGCCTTTGATCAACACCCCCATCGCTGCGCCTTGGCCGGTACCGACCATGATCGCGGTCGGGGTCGCCAATCCGAGCGCACACGGACAGGCGATGATCAAGACAGCCACCGCAGCGACGAGACCTTTGGTCGCGTCGCCACCGACGAGCCACCAGCCTCCGAAGGTCGCCACGGCGAGGAGTAGCACGACGGGAACGAAGATCCCCGAGATCCGGTCAGCAAGGCGCTGCACGGGCGCCTTGGTGCCCTGCGCTTCCTCGATGAGGCGCACGATCTGAGACAGGGCTGTGTCGCCCCCGACCGCGGTAGCACGAATCGTCAGCACTCCTTGGATGTTGATCGTCGCGCCAGCAACACGATCGCCGGGCAGCTTGTCGACCGGCACCGATTCGCCGGTCAGCATCGACTCGTCGACCGCTGAGGCGCCATCGACGACGTCACCGTCGACCGGTAGTTTCTCGCCGGGACGAACCCGAATGACATCGCCGACACGAACCTGGTCGACGGGAACCATCTGCTCCACTCCATCGACGATGATGCGCGCTTCCTTTGCGCCGAGTTCCAGCAGGGCTCGAATTGCACTCGATGCCCTGCCTTTCGCTTTTGCCTCGAAGTATCTACCCAGGAGCAAGAACGCGATGATCAACGCGGCAGTGTCAAAGTAGTGATCCGAGTGCGACGGTCCGAACACAACCTGGTACGTGGAGAACGTGAAAGCCGCCAAGGTGCCGATCGCGATCAGCGTGTCCATGTTTGCCTGGCGGACTCGGGCACGAACCGCCGCTTGATGGAGGAATGGCCAGCCGGCCCAGAACTGCACCGGTACCGCCAACGCCAACGCTGTCCACCGCGCCCACGGTTCGTGCATGAAGCCGAGCGACAGAACCAGCACGATGATGCCGAGCGGCCAGGCAACGAGCACCCGTCGCAGCCACATCCGTTGCGCTGCCTTGTCGGCGTTGACTTCGCGCGGTTCGTCGGCGGCGACGGGAGTGAGGCCGTAACCGATGCTGACGACCGCATCGACCAGATCACCAGTGTTCGCAATCGTGGGGTCGAACGCCACGGTGGCTTTCTCCGACGCAAGGTTGACGCCAGCGGTGGCGACACCGGGCTGGCGGGCGAGCGCCTTCTCGACTCGAGCTGCGCACGAGCCACATGTCATCCCTTTTACCGCGAACTCGACCTCTGTCAGATCAGCGCGAATCAGTGGCGTCTCGGTTCTCGTCACGACGAGCTCTCAGCCGTCAACGCCAGCTCGGGGCCGGACGCGGTAACGGTGCGATCGAACCGCAGCGCATCCATCAACTCGTCAACGATTTCGTCAGTACGCCCCGCAACCATGGCTGCCGCCACGCACGTCTCGAGATGGTTGCGTAGCACAATCCGGCTCGCACGCTCCAAGGAGCCCTGCACCGCCGACAGCTGCTTCATCAACTCCGGGCAATATGCCTCTTCTTCAGTCATCCGAATCACCGCATCGAGATGACCCCGTGCCGTCTTCAACCGGTTGAGCACACTGCGTTTATGTACGTCCTTCATCAGCTCACTCTACCCCTCCTGGGGTGGGGTACCGGGTGGGTCTCAAAACTTAATTACTAAGACATATAGTAATTGACGGTTGGGTCGCTGCATCAATTTACGAAGGAGCAGGATGAGTGGGACTTCCGAGCGTGCAGCACGTGGGAACACGTGGCGGGAATGACGATCGGCTTGGATGTGGTCGT
>JANMMQ010000583.1:0-8458 GCA_031373465.1 Ilumatobacteraceae bacterium
GCTGTGCCCGGATGCACAGCTGGGACAACGGCCACAGGCAGGTACGAAACCGAACACGACGTGGTCCCCGGGCGCCACCGAGAAGACACCGGGGCCGACCTCTTCCACCACGCCGGCGCCCTCGTGGCCGCCGATGCACGGCGGTTCGGCCGTCGCGCCGGCGAGGTCGCCGGTGACGATGTGCTCGTCGCTGTGGCACATCCCGCTGGCCGCGAGCTTCACCAACACCTCACCCGTCTTCGGTGGATCGAGGTCGATCTCTTCGACGCTCCACGGTGTGTTGCGTTCCCACAGGATCGCGGCCTTGGTCTTCACAGCAGAACCCCCATCTCGTACTTCCGTCGGGCCGACCATAGCTGGAAGCAAGTTGGATGCAGCATCCGTGAGGTCGCCGTGATCCGCGTGAGGTTCTGCGACGAATAGGGACGTCCGCAATCTGCCGAAAGCACCCTTGTGACAAGCGAAGACCCACCCCCCGAACTCGGTGCGCTCCTTGCTTCGCTCGTCGAGCAGCCACCGTCCAACGCAGCGTCGGCGGTGCTTCGGGCAGCCTTGGCTGCACGTCGGAACCCAGCAACTGATGGCCGTGCAGCTCGGCCTCGCGACGCCCACCGCTACCACCTCCCCTACCACTTCGACGGACCACATCGAGTCGACGCGTGAGGCGATCACCGCCGGAGCATCGTCCAGCCCTTCCGACGCAGCAACGGAGTTCGCGCGAGCCAGCGCGATCCTGACATCAGCGGCGACGTCGCAGCGGCCGAACAAACCCTGAACGACCTCGCCACGCCGGCCCTGGACTGACGGAGACGACGTCACTGTTGCTTGGGCATCGAGCAATCATGTGGTCCGTTGGGCGCAAGGTGACGTGGCACTCAGGTCATGTTGTTCAGCGTTGCCCATCGGAGCAGGCACAGCGCGCGGAACAGGTGGCCGTCGAGCGCCGGCTGCCCCGCACGGTGACGTTCCTTGACGGTGACGCTCAACGCGGAAACGTCGATCGGCAACCCAGTCACCCTTGATCCAGCGTCGAGTGCCTGGTCCGTCCAGGTGTCGCACGCCTCGAACCACGAGGCGTCGGGCGGCTGGAAACCGACCTTCTCCCTTCGGTCGAGCACCACCTGCGGCACCAACCCGACGAGGGCGTCTCGGAGCACGGCCTTGGTGCGCCCTTCGTCGTCGACGAGGAGGTGATCCGGTAGTGAAAGGGCGAACAGCGCCAGTTGGCGAGTCAGGAACGGGACGCGACTCTCGAGCGAATGCGCCATCGAGTTGCGGTCCTCGTATCGAAGCAGCTCCGGCAAGCTAGTTGTCCATGTCTCGAGCTCGGCCTCCCCACGCACGCCCTGACGGAGCGCGCTCCTGGGTGACCTGGCTTCGGTTCCCGAGCCCATGGGCAGTAGCCATGTCGCGTCGGCCGTCCCATGTCGCCGACGTCGCGCCATCGCCTCGACGCGTGAGGGTGCCAAGCGATTTGCGACGTAGAACTCGAGGGGGATGTTCGAACCAGGGGTGCGACACACCCTTCGAGCACGCCGCAGCAAGCGCGTGGCCTCGAGCACCCTGCCTCGACGCAGAAGCGCCACCACTCGCAACGCGACAAACGGGATGTAGCCGCCGAACAACTCGTCGGCACCTTGGCCATCGAGCATGACGATGACACCGCTTTCGCGGGCCAGCTGAAAAACCCGGTACTGGGCATACACGCTCGGCCCACGGAACGGCTCGCACTGGAACTCGATCAGCCGATCGAGGTCACACGCGAAGTCGCCTTTGCCGATGCGCACGACGTGGTGAAGCGCGCCTACCTGACCGGCAACGAGTTGTTTGAATGCCGATTCATCGATGACCTCGAGATCGGCCGAATAGCTGAACGTCCGCAGATCAAGCTGGTCGCCAGCGATACGGCGCATCGCGGTGACAATTCCTGATGAATCGATGCCACCGGACAGCGCCGCGCCCACGGGAACATCGGATCTGAGGTGCAGACGAACCGAATCGAGGAACATCGATCGAAGCTGTTCAGCGGCGTCACTGGCCGAGAGATGCTCGGCAAGCATGGGCAACCCAGGCCGGGTCAGCAACGTTCGTCCACCTCCGGGTCGATCGAGCGGGTACTCGACCGTAGACCCAGCCGCGATCTGACACACGCCTGCTACAAACGAACTGTCGTCGCCAGGCATCGCACTGCAGACGAGGTACCGGTGAGCGACCTCGGCGTTAATCCTGCGGCTGTTGACTCCACCGAAGCCGAGGAGCGGCCGAATGTCGCTTGCGAACATCAGCGGGCCCGATCCAGTTGATACGTACAACGGCTTGATGCCGAACGGATCTCGGCTGAGCATCAGAACTCGCCGATCGGTGTCGACGATGGCCAGCGCCCACATACCGACGAAGCGCTCGAAGCACGCCTCGCCCCAATGCGCGTATGCCTGAAGCACCACCTCGCTGTCGGAGCTGGTCGCGAAGCGGCGTCCTGCCTGTTCGAGTTCGGCGCGGAGCTCCACGTAGTTGTAGAGCTCGCCGTTGTACACCATCCAGTATCGTTTGTCGCTTGTGGCCATCGGCTGGTGCCCCGCCGAGGACAAGTCGATGATTGACAGGCGTCGGAAGCCGATCGCTGTCGTCCACCGGTCGCCCAGCTCACCCGCGACCAGCGCGGCTCGGCGATCGGGCGGGGCCTCGACGGACGAGAGCCTGGCCCCGTCGAGACCGAACAAGGCAACGCCAGTGTCATCCGGACCTCGTCGCTCGAGGGTGTTCAGCGCGTCAACGAAGCGACGCCCGTCGACCCCTCCGGCACCAACGACCCCGAAGATGCCACACACGATCAGACCAGCTCGAAAGTGTGTCGCAACCTATCGAGATGACAAGCGGCAACGAATGAGATTGCTACGGCGAGAATTGCGTTGACGTCGAGGACGAAGGTGAGCACGGGAGGAACGATGAATGCATAGATCATCAACGCGCCGAGGGCAACAACAGTCATCATCGTGACCATGACTATCAGGTCTGACTGCGCCCGCTGGTTCGATCTCGAGCCTAGCGAGCCGTTGATCGTAGAATACCTGTCCCACAGCCTGCGCAAGCAGGGCTACGGGAGCCTGAGTGATCCGCCGGGTCACGGACAGCACACGTACGCAGATTTCGACAGAACTCGGGTCAGGATCAGAAACGGCAGCTCGACCGGCACCGTGCTGAGCAAAGTCCCCGGTGTGGCCACCAAAGCGAACATGACGATGACTATCGTTCGGCCCGTGAACACCGTGTCGCTGACCGGTCCCACCGATGTCAGCCTCGTGGCGCGCATCGCTGTCGGCGACGATCGTGCCCTGCAGACGGTCTACGAGCGGCACTCCCCACTGGTGTACGGCCTTGCTCGACGCGTCACGGCCTCGACGACACATGCCGAGGAGATCACTCAGGAGGTCTTCGTCTACCTGTGGCAGAACCCCGATCGATTCGACGCCGAACGTGGCAGCCTGCGTGCCTTTCTGGGCGCGCTCGCCCATCGGCGCTCAGTCGACGAGGTGCGCCGCAACTCGCGACGAACGGCACGCGAGAACAGAGCCGGTCACGACGCGTCGAATCTCGACCTGTTGGAGATCGGTGACGACATCGAACGATCGCAAACGGCCGAGCGTGTTCGCGCCGCCGTCTCATGCCTGCCGGAGCAGCAACGGCAGGCTGTTCTGTTGGCCTATTTCGGCGGCTGCACGTTCCGCCAGGTAGCCGAACGCCTCGGCATCCCCGAAGGCACTGCGAAGTCGCGCCTGCGACTCGGGCTCAGCAAGTTGGCAGACCTCCTCAAGGGCCTCACGTGAGGCCGGACAACAGGAAGACCAACGACGAGGTTCTCGCCCTGCTCGCCGAGGCCTCTGCCGTCCAACCTCCGCGGACCCTCGCGGATCGCGTCGTTGCAAATGCAACGGCCTTGCGCCCAGCCGGCCGAGCCATCGAATCACTCGGCGGGGGGAAGCGTGCCGGCGCGGCTGAGGCGTTCATCAAGACCATCGATGGGTTCAAGTCCGTTCTTGCCCACGCCCACGGCAACGAGATTGTCGAGCCCTACGGCTGGTCGGTCACCCAAGTCGTCGCCCATCTGACCGAGATCGACTGCTACTTCGGTCGTCAACTCGGCTTGTGGGATCACGAGATCGACAACGCCTTGGAAGACGACCACTTGGCGATGACGCAGTCGGCAGTCAGCGCTGCGGTGCGGGCCGATTTCGCCACGGCCGTCGCAGAATGGCTCCGCGTTTCCTCGGCCGTGTGCGACCACGTCGCTTCGCTCGGCTCCGAGCAGCTGTGTCAACGAATCAAGCTCCACATGCTGTACACCCGCGTGTCGACCGCGCTGGCAGTGAGAGTGTTCGAAGTCTGGACGCACACGGAGGATCTGTGCCGCACACTGCGTCGACAACCTCCCTCACTCGACGCCGAGAAACTGCACTTGATGACGACGACCGCAGTACGCGCAATTCCCCTGGGCATGTTGCTGGGCAACATCGACGCAGGACATCACACGGCGAGGCTCGTGCTGACCGGCCCGGGAGGCGGGGCTTGGAACCAACCACTGCATCTCGGAGACGAAGCAGCCGAACCGTCGGTGACCATCGTCGCCGACGCCCTCGATTTCTGCCGCCTGGCCGCACAACGGATCGCCCCGGCGGACCTCGACGCCGAGGTCGAAGGGCCGATGGACCTCGCCAACACGGTGCTACGCGGCGCGTCCGTCTTCGCTGCTTGATCCCGACAGCCCCAGCTCAGGCGGCGGCGGAGCATCGCCGATCATGTGCAGCACCTGCACGGCGCGTGTCATGGCGACGTAGAGAAGTCGTGCTCCGAGCGCTGAGCCGTCGAAGATCTGGTGCGCATTGACGACCACGACACCGTCGAACTCGAGGCCTTTCACGGCCTCGGCGGTGAACACGGGCACGTCGCCGTGCGCCAGGTCGTGGACATGCTGGACGAGGCGGAGACCGTGAGCGGCCAACGCCTCACCAATGGCCTCGTGGATCGCTGCAGGCGCGACGACGCCGGTGTTGTGGTGCCGGTGCCTCACGGCCGCGACCTCATCGGCAACGGCGTCGAACAACTGCAACGGCGCGACCACCCGGACTGTCGGAGGCGAGCCTTCCAGACGCACGCTGCGGCTCGGCTCACTGGACACCCCGGTGAACGGCAGCAGTCGGTTCGCGGCATCGAGGATCGGGCCGGGCACGCGGTACCCGATGGTCAACACGGCGACCTCGGCCGCTGCTGCGCTGATGTGAGATAGCGCTTCGGTCCATTCCTGTTGTCCGGCAGGCGTCGTCGACTGCGCAAGGTCGCCGAGGATCGTCATCGAGCCTTGAGGGCTCCGCCGTCCGATCACACGGAGTGAGACCGCGGAATGATCCTGCGCTTCGTCGACGATGACGTGGCCGAACGTGAAGGGAGTTCCGTTCAGCATCGAGTTGGCCTCGTCAACAAGGAACTGGTCGGCGACAGACCACCGGCGGCGCTTGCCGGAAGGTCCCGGCAGAAGCTTGTCGACCAACCTGACAGGTTGCTGGATGGGCCAAGCCTTGGCGACCGCTGCGCGGAGCTCGGGTGAGAGCTCCCACAAGTCGTCCCGGCCCGTGCGTCGCAGCAACTCACGCTGGACCAAGCCCTTCAACCCGTCTCGACGCCTGTTCACCGGGGTGACACCGTGGAGCGCTTCCTCGACCCACGACGAAAGCTCCGACGCCGAGATGACCACGGTTCGCGCGCCGATGGGCAACCGCAGATCTTCCGTCGGATGAACGATGTGGGCAACGCTGGCCTGGGCCAGCCGTTCGAGCATCTCCGGGGCGCCTTTCCATCGGCGCGTCGCGTCGTCGTCCGTGGCGGTGATCTCGACCTTTGGGACACAGATGTCGAGCGCGGTGCGTTGCTGCACCAAGCGCTCGCCGAGCGACGGCAACACGTTGGCGATGTAATCGAGGAAGACCGTGTTCGGCCCGACCACCAGCACACCCGTGCGCGCCAGGCGGCGACGGTGTTCGAACAGCAAGAAGGCGGCGCGGTGCAGTCCGACAGCCGTCTTTCCGGTCCCGGGGCCGCCCTGTACGACCAGACACTGATCGAGCGGGGCACGGATGACGACGTCCTGCTCGGCTTGGATCGTGGCAACGATCTCGCGCATCGCCCCGGTGCGCGCTGCACCGATCTCGGCGAGCACTGGATCGGGCACCCCGGTCGCTGTGGCGGAGTCGGGATCGTCGAGTTGCTCATCGAGGTACGCCGAGATCTCGCCATCGACCATCGTGAACCGGCGACGGTGACTGAGGCCGAGCGGGTCGACGCCGGTCGCCCGATAGAACGGCGCCGCGATCGGCGCACGCCAGTCGACCACCACCGGGTCGTGCGATGGGTCCTCGATGTGACGCCGACCGATGTACCACTGGTCGCTGTGCTCGTCGATGATACGTCCGAAGAAATCACCCGCACCAGGGCTGTGCAGGTCCTCGAGCGCCTCGGCAACCGTCACCTCCACGTACTCGGCGGTGATCTCATCAGCGGAAGCCGACGGATCGACCGAGCGAAAGCGATCGATCATGGCGTCACGGCACCTGCGGGCGAACGCGAGGTGGTCACGTTCTGCGGCAAGTTCGGGGAATAGCTCTGCGTGCACGGGGTCGGTAACTCTATCTCCAACGCTCAACACGTCTGGCCGTCGGCCACTACGCTCGGCCCATGGAGAACGAACACATCGACGACGCCTGTCGTGGTAGCGCAATCGTCGAGGAGACCGTCGAAGAGGAACTGTTGATCGAGGAGATCTCGATCGACGGCATGTGCGGCGTGTACTGAGCTTGTCGTTGCTCGACACACCCTTGGAGCTCGACCCGCGCGTCGCGCTGCGTCCGGAACCGTTCGGCGCGCTCGTGTATCACTACGGCACCCGGCGGTTGGTCTTCATGAAGCACCGCGATGTCGTGACCGTCGCAGAGCAGCTCGCTGTGCATCCTTCGCTGTCGGCCACCTTGCGGTCGTGCGGGATCGACGAGTCGCGGTGGCCGTCCTTCGAGAAGGCGTTTGCCTCCCTCAACGAATCGGAGATCGTCCGTGAGCGCCAAGTCGCTGGTTGAGGAGCTCAAGCGCGGCTTGGATGCGCCCATCTGCCTGACGTGGGAGCTGACGTACGCCTGCAACCTGCAATGTGTGCATTGCCTGTCATCGAGCGGCCGGCGCGATCCCCGCGAATTGACGACCGGAGAGGCGAAGCGGGTTCTCGACGAGCTACGCGATCTGCAGGTCTTCTACATCAACATCGGCGGCGGTGAGCCGATGCTGCGACGCGATTTCTTCGAAGTGGTCGAGCACGCGATCGGCAACGGCATCGGTGTGAAGTTCTCCACCAACGGCACCTACATCGACGCCGAGAACGCCCGCCGCCTGGCCGCGATGGATTACCTCGACATCCAGATCAGCCTCGACGGGATCGACGCAGCCACGAACGATTCCGTGCGCGGCGCGGGCTCGTATGCGGTCGCCCGCCGGGCGATGGAGAACCTCGCAGCTGCCGATTTCGGCCCGTTCAAGATCAGCGTCGTCGTCACCCGCCACAACGTGGATCAGCTCGATCAGTTCAAGCTGCTCGCAGACTTGTATGGGGCCCAGCTGCGCGTCACCAGGCTGCGACCGAGCGGGCGCGGCGCCGACACGTGGCACGACCTGCACCCGACCAACGCCCAGCAGCGTCAGATCTACGAATGGCTGCTGGCGAAGGGCGACACCGTGCTGACCGGCGACTCCTTCTTCCATCTCAATGCGCTGGGCGAGAGCCTGCCTGGCTTGAACATGTGCGGTGCCGGGCGGGTTGTGTGCCTGATCGACCCGGTGGGCGATGTGTACGCCTGTCCGTTCGTGATCCACGATCAGTTCAAAGCCGGCTCGGTGCGAGACAACGGGGGGTTTGCCAATGTGTGGAAGCACAGCGATCTGTTCGGCGAGCTTCGCGAGCCGCAATCGGCCGGAGCGTGCGCGAGCTGCGGCAGCTACGACGCCTGCCAGGGCGGCTGCATGGCCGCGAAGTTCTTCACCGGCCTGCCGCTCGACGGCCCCGATCCGGAGTGCGTCGAAGGTCACGCCCAGGACTCCCTCGGAGCCGTGCGCGTCGAGCTGACCCCTCGCCCCTCGCTCGACCACTCCCGCCCCTCCCCCCGAACGTTGTCGCTCTCGACACGCTGAGCGCCGGGGTCTCACTGGAAGCCGGCGGTTCGGCCCGATCCGGACACTGTCATCGACTGGCGCTGACGCCACGCAACATTTACGGATTTTTCTTTGGAACGAGTTGCGAACGTACGTTCGGGGAGATAGTTGAGGGGTCATGGCTCACCAACTCGTCACCGCCCTGGAGACTGCGTTGTCGCAGTGCGCCCCGGCCGACGCGAGTTCGCTGGCTGCACCCGAAATGGCCGCGCTGGTG
>JANMMQ010000243.1:0-13063 GCA_031373465.1 Ilumatobacteraceae bacterium
ATCCTGTTCCCGACGTTGCGTCCCGAGGTGATGTAGATGAGCGAGGCATGGGGGCACGGACTGGCGACGATCGACGCCCACGGCGCGCTTCTCGACGCTTGGTATCCGGAGCTCGGCCTCGGCGAGATGCAGGCCTCGACCAACGGCGCCCAGATCAGCGCTGCACAGCATCACGACGATGTGCGTGACGTCGAGGTGATCGCCGTGCACACGTCGATCGATCTCGACATCGCGCCGACATCGGCCGCAGACGTCTATCTGCGGCTCCACCTGCTCTCCCATCGCATCTGCAGGCCGCGCACCATCAATCTCGACGATGCCTTCGCGACATTGAACAACGTTGCGTGGACCAGCCTCGGACCTGTCGCTGTCGAAAATGTCGACGAGGTCCGTTGGAGGGTTCGCACTGCCGGGTCGGTCCTCGCGGTGTACGGCCTCGACAAGTTCCCGCGGATGACGGACTACGTCGTTCCGAGTGGCGTGCGAATCGCCGATGCAGACAGGGTCCGGCTGGGTGCCTACCTCGCCCCCGGCACGACCGTGATGCACGAGGGATTCGTCAACTTCAACGCCGGCACCCTCGGTCGGTCGATGGTCGAGGGGCGCATCTCCGCCGGCGTCGTCGTCGGCGATGGCAGTGACATCGGTGGCGGTGCTTCGATCATGGGCACGTTGTCGGGTGGCGGCAAGGACCAGATCACGATCGGCGAGCGGTGCCTGCTCGGCGCGGAGGCCGGCATCGGCATCAGCCTCGGCGACGAATGCGTCGTCGAGGCCGGGCTGTACGTCACGGCGGGAACACTGGTCAAGATGCCCGACGGTGAGGTCGTGAAGGCACGCCAGCTCAGCGGCGCGGGCGGGTTGCTGTACCGGCGGAACAGCCAGTCCGGTGCCGTCGAGGCGATCGCCAGGTCGGTTGCCTGGGAGGGCCTCAACGCCGCGCTTCATCACAACGACTGATCGGCAGCCATGATGTAGCTGTGATCGACACGCCGACAAGACGTACATCGTCTACGAGGACGAGCGGCTGACGTACAGCGAGGTCGATGCCAGGGTGCGTGCGCTCGCCCACTACCTCCGGACCACGTGTTCGGTCGGCTCGGGTGATCGAGTCGCCATCGCGATGCGCAACTATCCGGAATGGGTCATCGCCTATTGGGCAACCGTGTCGATCGGCGCTGCCGTCGTCGG
The DNA here is from genome assembly GCA_031373465.1 of Ilumatobacteraceae bacterium. Lineage (GTDB taxonomy): Bacteria > Actinomycetota > Acidimicrobiia > Acidimicrobiales > Ilumatobacteraceae > JAENVT01. Next base: position 1,192 of record JANMMQ010000243.1, read on the forward strand.
CATGAACGCCTGGTGGACCAGCACCGAGATGGAGTTCGGTCTCGGCGATTCACGACCAAAGGGGTTGATCGCCGACGATGAACGACTGGAACGGGTGCTTCCCGTTCTCGACGACCTGCGGGCTGTTGCGCCGTTGCATCTCATTTCGGTTCGATCCGATCGTTCTTTACCTGTCGATGCCGTGAAGTGGGATGACGTCGTCGTTCCCGATGATGCGCCCTCCGACCTCCCGGCTGCCGAGATCGACCCCGACGACGACGCGTGCATCTTCTACACGTCCGGTACGACGGGGTTCCCCAAGGGCGCCCAACTGACGCACCGCGGTTCGATACACAACATCCTCAACATCGCGTACATGACCACGGCCATCGCGATGGCAGAGGCAAAGGCTGTCGCGGCCGGGGTGATACCGGCTCCAGCGGTCGGGCTGGCCGCCCCAGGACAGGTCGTCCTGATGGCACCAACACCGCTGTTCCACGTGACTGCCTGCAACTGCATCATGCATCCGGCGACCCTCGTCGGCGGCCGCGTCGTCTTCACACGCAAATGGGATCCGGGCAGGGCGCTGGAGTTGATCGAGCGGGAACGGGTGACCACGTTCTCGGGTGTCCCGACGATGAGTCGGGAACTGCTGGCCCATCCGGACTGGGTCACCAGGGACACGTCGTCGTTGAGCGGTATGACCGGTGGCGGCGCAGCAGTGCAGCCGGACCTGGTTGGCAAGATCGACAAGGCCCTCGACAATGGCGTACCCGGCACGGGTTACGGCCTCACAGAGACCCACGGCATCGTCACCGCGAACTCGGCCAGGTTGTACCTCGCCAAGCCCGAATCCGCGGGCCCGATCGTGCCGACGCTCGATGCCAAGTTGGTCGACGACGAGGGCAACGACCTGCCGGCCGGTCCCGATGTCGTCGGTCAGCTGTGCGTGCGCGGCCCGATCGTCATTAAGGGATACCTCAATCGCCCGGAAGCGACGGCCGATGCGATACGCGACGGCTGGTTCAACACCGGCGACATCGCCCGAATCGACGAGGACGGCTTCGTTTTCATCGTCGATCGCGCCAAGGACATGGTGCTGCGTGGTGGGGAGAACGTGTACTGCAGCGAGGTCGAAGCCGTCGTCTACCAACTCGACGCGGTTGCCGAAGCTGCCATGTTCGGCATCCCTGACGAGCGACTCGGCGAAGATGTGGCAGCTGCAATCGTGCTGCGACCGGGTTCCAGCTTGACGAGGGAAGAGTTGTGCACCTTCCTCGCCGAGCGAATCGCCAAGTACAAGATCCCCTCCAGGATCTGGTTCCTCGACGAGCCATTGCCGCGCAACGCCAACGGCAAGTTCGTCAAGCGCGAGTTGCGCACTGTGTTGCTCGATGCGCTGAAAGGATGAGTCGGATGACCACACTGACACAAGGCGGCAACGCGGTGATCGACGACTTCCTACGACCGGTCCGCGGCATGTTCGAGCCCGGCGATCCCAACGTTCGTGTCAGAGTGAACGGTTCAGAGCCAGCGCACCGTGTCGGCCGTGCCGGTGTCTTCGGACACCCGCTCGCAGGTCGGGCAGTAGAGCCGGGTCTCCAGGGCGGTGCCGCACGACTCGTGGACGGGGCCCTCGATGTCGCCGGTTTGACGCGCTCCCCATGCCGAGAGCAGTGAGATCGCCCCGCCGAGCTCGCTGCCGCTCTCGCTGAGCGCGTACGCCAAGCGCAACGGTCGTTGGCTGTACGGGGTTGCCACGACCAGGCCGTCGCGCTCGAGTTGGCGAAGCCGCGTCGTCAGGACGTTGGGGGCGATGCGAGGCAACGATTCCGTCAGCTCCCCGAACCGTTTCGGGCCATCGAGCAGGGAAGCGACGATTCGTAGTGTCCAGCGATCGCCGATCACATCAAGGGCATGGGCGAGGCTTGCGGAAGGCATCGCCGGCCAGTCTTGTCGACGCGGGTTCATGGTGGTACGTTACTTGTAAATACATAGTGACTAGCAAGGAGCAAGCGACCATGGCTGCGACCGATGTTCTTTCCTCGAGTGCCCGTTCCGTCCTCGCCAAGCTTGGCGCGTCGGTTGTGTCGATCGGCACCGATGGCCGTGGCAGCGGCCTGGTCATCGCCGCCGGCAGGGTCCTGACCAACGCTCACAACCTTCGCGATCGCACCACGTTGGTCACGTTCGCCGACGGCAGCGCTGCGCAAGGTTCGCTCGTCGGCGCGGATGAGGACGGCGATCTCGTCGTCCTCGAAGTCGAGACCGGTTCTACCGCGCCGGCGACGTGGGCCGAAGGATTGCCAGAGGCCGGAGATGTGGTCTACGCGATCAGTCGAGGTGGTCATCGCCTGCGAATCTCGTTCGGGATGGTATCAACGGTCGATGTCGCCTTCGACGGGCCACGTGGCCGGCAGGTCCACGGGGGCGTTGAGCACACCGCCCCGCTCGTTCGCGGCTCGTCCGGTGGACCCATCGCCGACGCCGACGGTCGGGTCGTCGGTCTGAACACCCATCGCACCGGGCGTGGTTTCTACGTCGCCCGTCCCATCGACCCGGCCTTGCGATCGACCATCGAAGACCTCGCCGCGGGCAAGTCGGTCGTCCGCCCCAGGATCGGTGTTGCATTGGCCCCGCCCGAGGTGGCAGCGAAACTTCGTGCCTCGGTCGGGTTGCCGCCTCGCGACGGTCTGCTCGTACGCGGTGTCGAGGCCGGTGGTCCTGCTGACAACGCCGGTATCGCCGAAGGCGATCTCCTGGGTGCAGCCGGAGACATTCCACTGACATCGATCGCAGCGTTGCACGACGCGTTGACCGGCGTTGGAGAGACCTTGACCCTCACGGTTGTACGTGGCACCGAGGAGCGAACGGTGGTCGTCCAGTTCACTCCGAAGCCGGAAGGCGAACCGAAGGAAGGCTGAGCTCGACGAGCCAATTTCTCGCCCATCGGAGTGTTTCCGGACACCCCGGGCGGCGGCAAACACTCCGATGGACGGACAACGCCTTCGTTCTCTCGTGCGGAACGCTCTGAGATACCGTCGCGTCCATGCCCACCGCACACAACCAGGATTGTGAGATCTACTACGAATCGTTCGGAGAGCCGTCAGCGCCAACGCTTCTGCTCGTCAACGGACTAGGCAGCCAGTGCATCAACTACCACGAGGACTGGTGCGCGATGTTCGCCGAACAAGGCTTTCGCGTGGTGCGCTTTGACAACCGCGATGTCGGGCTCTCGACGAAGTTCGACGACACGGCAACTACCGGTGGTGACGCCCCATACAACGTCTCGGACATGGCGAGCGACGCCGTCGCCGTACTGGACGCGATCAGGGTCGATCGCGCCCACGTGATGGGCCTGTCCATGGGCGGCATGATCGTGCAGGTGTTGGCGATCGAACACGCGGATCGGCTGTTGTCGATGACGTCTGTGATGTCTCATACAGGCGAACGTGAGCACGGCACCCCGACCCCCGAGGCCCTTGCCCTGCTGACAGCGCCGCCTGCCGTAGACCGCGAGTCGTACATCGATCGCCACATCCAGGGTTTGCGTGTGTGGGGCAGCCCTGCTTTTGCGGACGAGGCCAGGTGGCGCCGCGACGCGGAGCGCGCCTTTGACCGATGCTTCCATCCTTCAGGCCAAGTGCGCCAGTATCGGGGAATTCTGGCTTCACCGCCGCGTGCCGATCGCCTACGTGATGTGCGTACCCCGACCTTGGTGATGCACGGTGATCGAGACACGCTCATCGATATCAGCGGCGGGCGCCGCACGGCGGAGCTGATCCCGGGCGCGCGATTCGAGGCCATCGAAGGAATGGGTCATGACTACCCGCCGCAGTTGTGGGCACAGTGGGTCGGCCTCGTCAGTTCGTTCGTTGCCTCGACCGCAGACATATAAGCCGCGCCAACTATTCGAGGATCGTCACGACGCCGTTGTCGCCATCGACGCGCAGACGCATCCCCGTCTTGATCGACTTGGTCGCGAAGGCCGTGCCGGTCACTGCGGGCAACCCGTATTCGCGACAGACGATCGCGGCATGACTCATCATCCCGCCGGAGTCGGTCACAGTCGCTGCGATGCGACGGAAGATGGGCGCCCACGACGGCGAGGTGACAGGTGCGACGAGGATCTCGCCATCCTCGATTTCGGAGACCTGCTCGGCGCTGGTCAAGACGCGGGCAACACCTTCGATCACGCCGGGCGAGGCAGCGAACCCACTGAGCCCACCTTCAGCGCTGACCCCGCCTAGCCATTTCTGGATCGAATCACTCGTGATGCCCCACAGCATGATCGTGAACGGTTCCGTAACCACCTCTGGTGGAACTCCGAGAGCAGGCGGGGCGTCCCACTTCTGGCAGGCCGCCATGATCTGCCGGCGCTTGGCGATCACGTCGGGCCAGAACGAAGGACCTCGCGGCGCGACCCCGGCGGCCCACGCAAACGTGAGGTCGTTGATGGCGGTCGGGATCTCGTCGCGCTTGAGCATGAAGATGTCGTCGGCGTCTGCCCAGAACCGTTCCTTGATCAGCACATTCGACAGCTCACGCATCTTGCGCCACATCACGCTGATGCCCCAGTGCTCGACATAGAAGTTGTGGTTCTCGACGTAGTGGAAGACCGTTCGGCTGAGGCCCAGCTTGGCCTCGAAGTTGGCCTTGTCATCACCGTCGAGCAGATCGATGTACTCGGACGCGACGCGATCGCGCTCGGCGATCACCGCCGCTTTCGGAGTGTCGATCTCCTCCCCCGCCTGCAGCTTGCGGATGTAGCCGCGCATGAACGAGAACGGAATGTCGAGACGCTCCGCCCACACCGCATCGGTGTGGTAAAAGCCGGTTCCGTTGCTGTAGTTGAACCAGGGATATTGCGCAGTCGCGTACTCGGACAACCAATCCTTTCCGCCATCGGCGTCTTCGACCGCTGCAAGTGCCTGGTCGACGGTGCCCTCGCACAGCACGTCGCCCAGACCGCTGTCGACCGCGAGGCGGGCGAGTCGGCGCAACTCCTCGTCCGGCCGGAAGAGATCGACGTCGATGCCCGCAACCATCTTGGCGATCGACAGGTCCGGGATGTTGGGGAAGACCTGCTTGCAGAAACCGAAGTAGTCGAGGTACGCGGCGTAGCCGAGGTTGAGCATCTCAAAGTGCAACTGCCAGAGCTCGAGCGATAGATCGACGAGTTCGTGATACCCGTGCTGCAGGTCGTAGACGTTGCTGCGGCCGGCATGGCCGGTGACCACTTCCAGATCGACCATGTCCGGTAGCGGCTCGAAGCTCAGGGCTTCGAGCTTGGCGATCACTGCTTTAGCCTTGTCGATCCACTCTTCCTCGATCGAGTCCCAGTTGGCGTAGTAGTGCCCGGCGCGTTGCATGAAGTGTTCGACCCGACCGGGTATCTCGCTGGGGTCGGCGACCGGCACGGGTGACAGATAGAACCATCCGTTGAGGATGCGGATGTCGATGCCCATCGCCGGCGGAACGATGTAGTGGCGGCTGTTGTACGAGCCGAGCGATGCGAACGCGTACTCGATCAGACTGATGTCGAAGGGCGGCAGCACCGACGGAAGGTGGATTGCGTCGCGGAACCAGAACATCGATTCGTCGTACGATTTGCGAGCCTCGCTGAACAACAGATGATACGGATACAGATCCTCCCAGCCTTCGGCGCCCGGAGGCGTCTCGATCGAAAACGGACTGTCGAAGCGATCCCGATCCTTGGTACTAGTCATATTGGTTCCCCCAGTGGTTGTCGTGATACGTATGTCTTGCTGGTCATCGTTTGCTGTTCATGGCTTGACTTGGACGGGTCGCAACAAGTTGCTGACGACCCCTTCGACACCGGTGTGCACGCCCTGACTCACCTGACGAGGCTTGTTGCTCCACACCGTTTCGGGTCTGCTCTGCAGGAGATGCACGGTGGCTCGATCGTCGTCATCGATCGTCACCGCCCACTCGACGTCCTGCGGGCGCCCGAAGTGCTTTTCGGCCTGACGCGCCAACCGGGCGATCGCCTTGATCTCGTCGTCACACAGACTTGGCGACGTGCTACGCGTGGGATCGAGCGGACGTTGAACGACCCGGCCGCCCTCGACGCAACACTCCAGTTCCTTGGCCGAGACCGTGCGCCTGGTGATCTCGAAGATGACCTTGTCGATCATGTAGTTGTCGGGAGTGACCATGCCCGAGACAACTGACTCGCCGAGTCCGAAGGCGGAGTCGATGACGATCGTTGACCGGTCCCCGTTCGTCGGGTTCAAGGTGAAGGCCACGCCTGCAGCCTTCGGCAGCACCATCTGCTGCACGGCGACACTCATAGCTACGTCTGCGTGCTCATAACCGCTCTCGTAGCGATAGGAGATGGCCCGATCGGTGTAGAGACTTGCCCAGCAGCGCACGACGTGGTTGACGACATTGTCAGCTCCGCGGATCCACAGGTAGGTGTCCTGCTGGCCGGCGAACGATGCGTCCGGTTGGTCCTCGGCCGTGGCACTCGACCGCACCGCGACGGCCACATCGTCGACGCCGGTGTGCTCACACAGCTGCTGGTACCCGGCACGGATGACGCTCTCGGCTGCAGCCGACGGGCCGGCGTCGAGCACCAGTTGCCTGCAGGAACCGGCCGCCCGGGATAGCTCGCACATGTCCGTCACATCGAGGTTCTCGAGCAACTTGGCGAGAAGTGGCCCGACGTGATCTCGGCCCATCGAATCATCGAAGGCATGGGTCGTGACGGCGAAACCAGGTGGAACGGGAAGGCCCGCCCGCGTCATCGCTCCCAAGCTGGCGCACTTGCCTCCGACGATCGGCTGGTCCGTCTCGCAGTAGTCGTGAAAGAAGATGGCGTGACCCGCCACTACCACGACACCCCTTCGTACGCGTCCCAGCAGCGGCGAGTGGCCTCGGCGCCGGCGAAGTACGCGGCACGCGCCGACCGACGCTTGGCGTCAGTGTCGAGGTAGCGCTCGGCGAACTCGCCCACATGGCCGCCGTGATCCTCGTCGACCATGATGTGGATCGTGTGGAAGGCGTAGTCGTCGGGGTCCAGGAGATGGCCGTAGTGGTGCTTGAACCCTTCGACCGCGCGGATGTAGGCGGGCGGGATCTGGTTCTCGATGCCCAGACTGGCGCCGAACTGGAACTCATACCAGGGTCGCTGATGGGCGAGGTTGTAGAGGAAGCTCTCGCTGAGCACTGCCTCGACATTCGGGGTGGCTTCGGTGATGACTTCGTCGGGTGCGCCCAGCGCCCGGGTGAACTGGAACAGCCAGTGCAGGTGACCGTGGCCTGACTTCGACTGGATGCCGAGCACCTCTTCGCCGATGTTCTCGATCACGCTCTCCGTCATCTCGTACGGGATTCGCCCGAGCCAAATCGAGAGGAACCGGCGAGTGTGATACGTCACGCCGTGGTAGTGCTGGCGAGCCCAGCCGACGAGCTCCTCCTTCGTGGCTTCACCCTGCGTGACACGCTCGACCCAGCGCGCCTTGTCGAGCGTGCGACCGGATGCAACAAGCTCCGCTCGCATTTCGTCTACGTATGCCTCACCGTCGAACGACATGTCTCGACCCTCTCTTCGCATCGTGTCGAGGCACTGTCTCACCGCGACCATAGGCACTCAAGATGACCGTTCCGGACATCGGAACGGAACCTGGAGTGGGAGTGGCACCGCTGCTGCGATGATGTCCGGGTGGCAACGTCCGTCGCAACATCGGGTCTGGCAAACCTGATCCGTCGTCGCCGCACCAGCATGCTCGTCGACAAGCAGCGTGAGGTGCCGCGTGACCTGATCCGCGAGATGTGTGAGCTTGCCACGTGGGCTCCGAACCACAAGCGGACGTGGCCCTGGCGATTCGCCATCGCCGACGGACCGGCGCGCGCTCGGCTCGGTGAGGTGATCGCCGAGGCGATGGAGGCGCACGGTGACCCGCCGCAGAAGGTCGAAAAGGCGCGTACCAAGTACATGCGAACTCCGACCACCCTGGTGGTCGGTTCCGCAGCGGGCGACTCGTCGCTGCGCACAGCGGAGAATCGCGATGCCGTCGCCGCCGGGATTCAGAACGTGTTGCTCGCCGCCACCGAACAGGGCTTGGCGAGCTATTGGGGATCGTGCCCGAAGGGCGCCAACGACGTAGTGACCGAACTGTGCGGCTTCGAGCCGGGTACTCACATCAGCGCGCTGATCTACCTCGGCTGGGCAACCACGACCGTCGAGTCGCCCGGCCGACCTGCCCCCGATGTGCACGTGATCGCTGCAAATGACGGCAGCCCAGGCTCGACTTACTCCTAATACTTCCGGACAGGTTCAGTACTAGTACCAAGGTGCAATGGCGACCTACACCGGCGTACGAAGAAGATAATCCCGACCCCGCAAGCCCGTCCAGCGGAAGGGTCGTATCCGAAAGCTTCACTGGAGCCCGATCGCCGCCCGACGATCGGGCTCCTGTGTTTTTCCGATCGGGCTAGACGCAACGTGGCAGCACTGTTTGAGAAAGTTCAGCCCCAGATGCTCTTGCGCGGTGGAGGGGTCACCACGACCGCACCCATGAGGGTGCCGATCGGGGTGATGCACAGCCGGGTGTCCTGTCCGTTGACCTTCGACTCGCACTTGCCGCAGATGCCCTCCTGGCAGCCGCGCCGGGGACGCACGTGCTCGGCGATCTCGCGGATCGCCTTCAGCGCGGCCATGGTGGGGTCGGCCAGGATCGAATACTCGACGTCGTCGACGGTCAGCACCGTGACGACCGCGGGCTCGCCGTAGCCGGCAAAGCCCCCACCATCGGTTTTGGCACCATCGGTTTTGGCGCCGTCGACCTTGGTGTCGGACTCGAGCATCATGCGTACCAACTCGGTGTCGCCAGGGTTGGTATCTCCAGCTCCAATCCGCGGCCGCGGTAGGTCAGCACCGCGTGCTCATGGTCGTCGTAGACCTTGATGCGGACGTCTTCGGTGTTGTTCGGCTCGCCGGGGTCATGCCCGACCGCGGAGGCCGCGACGGCACGTATGGGCCCGGAGTGGCCGGACATGTAGATGGCGGTGTTCGGCCCGCTCTCCTCGACGATCTCAGCGATGCCCTGCCAGTGCCGGCGGACGACGATCATCGGTGGCTCGAAGTAGAACAGCGGCTGGGTCAGCCAGACCGTGATCGGGTCGCCGCCCGCCTGCAGCACCCGGTAGAACCGGTTCATCTCGGTGATCCAGCCGGGACGATCCCCCACGCCGAAGCGCTGGTAGTTCTCGTGGATCTGGGCGAACTCCTGGAACGCTGCAGTGACGTCGACCTCGCGGCCGCCAGCCCAGACCTGGAAGTTCCTGAACGCGTCGTGCGGATACGGATCCTCGACGTTGACGTCGTGGATGCCGTAACGACTGAGTGCCTGCAACACGCCACTGCGAATCCCGTCAGCCGTCTCGGTCGCGCGCGCCGTCGGAGCGTGCGGGAACCTGACGGTCATCCCCTCCTTCAACCCTTTGGCCAGGTCTTGGCCCTTGCGATGGGCCTGCCAACGACCAAGCGGCGTCAGCGCGCCATCGGTGACGTAACCCTGGGTCTGTCCGTGGCGAATGAGGCGGACGTCGATCGACGTGGTGATCCGTTTGCGGAATTCGCCGGGGAACTGCTCGCGGGGCGAGACCGTTTCCCTGGCGAACTCCTCCGTGCGGCCGGGTGGCGCGGTGACCCGATCGAGCTCCTCGAGAGCACGCAGCGTGGAGCGCTCCCGTGCCCGCAGTACGAAGGCAGGCTCCTCGTCGTCGGACCCCAGCGGAGCAACGGGCTCTGCCCGGCGCCGTGCGTACTTGGCGAGGTACAGCGGCGCGTCGTCGCGCGTGACACTCATGTGTAGATCGACACGAACGATTCGACGACACGGTTCTCGTAGTAGAACAGCGCCTTGCCCAACTGATCCTCAGTCCAGGTGATCGTCTCCCAATCGGTGTCGGTCTTGTAGCCGCCGGTGAACACCTCGTTGCGGTTTCCGACCGGATCGAAGAAGTAGATCGTGTGACCGCGGGTGATGCCGTGGCGGGTTGGTCCGATGTCGATGTCGATGCCGTTCATCCGCAAGATGTCTGCTGCCCGCCCGACCTCGCTCCAGCTGTCGAGCCAGTACGCGAAGTGGTGCAGCCCGCCGTTGGCTCCGCGGGTGAACGCGATGTCGTGCGGCTGACGTGACCGCTCGAAGAAGACGATCAGCTGGTAGCCCTCGTTGGTGACGAGTTGCTCGGTGAGCCGGAAGCCGAGGACCTCGCTCATGAACCGCGCCGCGTCGGGGACGTTCTCGGTCGTCAGCAGGCAGTGGTCGAGGCGAGGCGGAGCAATGCCGACGAGATCCATCGGCATCGGCGGAGGATTGAAGAGCGGGAGGCCGTTGCCGACCTTTTCCATCTTGGCGTAGATCTCCATCGTGTGACCGGTCGGCGAGTCAAACCGGATTGCGTCGCCCTGTCCGAACTCGGTGCCCGCGCCGATGCGCTCAACGGTGCAGCCGTAGCGCTCGAGGGTCGTCTCGTACCCTTCGAGATCGTCGATCGACTCTGTCTTGAAGGCGACGTGTTCGAGCCCGTACCGGTTGGCCCCGGTGAGCATGAGGGAGTGATGGTCCTGCTCGTCCCAGCCTTTGAGGTACACGTGGTTGTCGTCGCGAGCAACCTCGCGTAGACCCAACACCTCGGTGTAGTAGGCGGCACAGAGCTCTAGATCGGGTGTTCGAACCTCAACGTGTCCGAGACGGAAGATTGCCATCCATTCATCTTGGTTGCGCCGCGTCGGCTCTGAAAGGGCACCGTTCTGGACAGCGGAACGACAGTATTCCGCCCACCGGTCCATGCGTGAGAGCGTGTGGCATGGCATTCGATGGTGAGGCGTTCGTTGACGAGATGCGTGAAGAGCTGCAGGCCTCGGGCCGCACCCTCGACCAAGCCGACTGGGTGAAGCGCACCCAGCAGGGCGAGGCGACCAAAGAGGATCTGGTGGCGTGGGCGCGCCAGCACTATCACGGGGTCACGTTCCACACCCGTCGAATCCTGTCGGCGTGGGTCACCCGCATCCCGTACGAGATGACTGACGGCGTCATCGAGAACATCGCCGAGGAAGTGCTCGGCACGACATCGAAGTCGGGCTTTGGGCACCTGCATTGGCTGTTCGAGTTCACGCGAGCGCTCGGCGCGCCCGACGAAGTCATCACCGAGGCGACACCGAACGTCGACGCCATGGCAAGCAGCGGCTTCCTGTACTCACTCGCCCAGCAGCAGCCGTGGTACGAGTTGACGTTCGGTGGGATCCTGGCGATCGAGAACCAGATCCCCGCGGCGTACATCAAGGTCGTCGAAGGCTTCAAGCACCACTACGGCGACATCCTGCAACCCGACGACTACGCGTTCCACACCATCCACATCACGGTCGACGAAGATCATGGTGGCCATGTCGGCGAGTTCGCAGAGCGGTACCTCGACGACGACACCAAGCGTCGAGCAGCGCGCGCCTCCTACTTCGCCGGTGCCGAACTGACCCGGCGCTGCTGGGACAACCTCTCCGAGTGCAGCTGGTAGGGGTCGCCTACCAGCCCTTCGCGCGTCCCGCTCAGTGGAACGTGTCTAATGTGTGGTGGTGGCAACGCGACAACGGGAGACGCCTGAGTCAGCTGTATCGCGGGCGCTCGGCTTGCTCACTGCGTTCAGTTTCGCCGAGCCGGTGCTGGGGGTGTCGGAGCTGGGGCGACGCGTGCATTTGCCGAAGAGCACGGTGCATCGATTGCTGAGCATCCTGGTGCACGAGGGTTTCGTGGAGCGGACTCCCGACGAGCGCTACCGGCTGAGCCTGAAGCTGTACGAGATCGGACAAGAGGTCGTCAGCAGCCGAGTCCTGCGCCAGGTCGGCCACGTACCGTTGGAGAAG
>JANMMQ010000039.1:0-1928 GCA_031373465.1 Ilumatobacteraceae bacterium
AGGTGATGATTGCAACCCTTTCAACGCGCGGCGTCGCATCACACGCGACGGCCGCAAGGCTGCACGGTTTCGACGGCTTCAACCGCTGCGACGACGTGCACGTGACGCTTAGGTATCAACAGCGTCGGCATCTTCACCCCGGCGCGCACGTCCACATCAGCCGCGTGCTCAACCGCTCGGATCAGCTGCTGGTGGACGGCATCCCGACGGTCATCATCCCGGTCTGCCTGATTCAGCTGGCGGAGCAACCGAACAGCGCCATGATCAAAGCACTCGAAGGAGTCATGCGCGACGGAGTCAGCCCCACATGGATACGTCAGATAGCCAGTCGCTACGAACGTCCAGGTCTTGCGGGCACCAGGCGTCTCGTGAGGGCGTTAGACCAACGCGTCGACGGGGTCCTGCCGCGAAGTTGGTTCCAACGAATGGCAGCTCGCTTACTCGACGGCCTCGGGATCCCGACCATTGAGGAACACCCGATCTACCAGGGTTCGCGTCTGCTGGCCGAACTCGATTTGGCCATACCCGATCTTCGCATCGGACTCGAATGTCAGAGCTGGCAGTGGCATGCAACCCCGCGCGCGCAACAACGCGACGCCGAACGAAAGCGGAGCCTGCGCCGACTCGGTTGGGAGATCGTCGACCTTTGGTGGAGCGACCTCGACCGGATTGATGACATCGTCGACACCCTCCGGGTTGTCATCGCCGAACGCCGCGCCCACCTGCTGTGAGTCGGACCACGTGTGAGCTGCCACACCAGACTCACACCCGACGTGAGCGGGTCTCGGTGTGAGTCGGATCACGCGCAGGCGTCGAAAAACGGACTCACACCGCGTCAGCAGATCGGCGAGCGAGCGGGTCAGCGGCCGAGGGCGGCGCGGGATGCGGTTGCCGCGGTGCGCACGTCGCGATGCACCAGGAGCCGGCCTGCCTCGAGAAACCCGTTGAGCCGCACCGTCAGCCGTAGTCGCGCGGAGCGGGCGCTGCGTTTCCACCCCTTCTGACGCGCCGCTGCGGCAACCTCCCGGCTCACCGAGACCTCCTCGCCGAGCCGCACGAGCGACCGCGAGTTCTGCGCCGTCATCGTGCTTGCGTGCCTTCTGTAGCGATAGACCCAGTCGGGCACCAGCGCGATCGACCCTCCGCCAAGCAGGATGCGCGCGTACAGGTCGAGATCCATCACCTGCTGCCAGCGGTCGTCGAACCGAATCGATGGGAGCAATTCGACGCGGTAGGAAACCGACGGGCAGTAGAAGAACAGCCCTCGCATGACTCGCGCCAGTCCCTCGTCGCCCACCAGCGTCGTCGGCAGCGTCCGCGGCCACAACGCGCGCTTCACCGAATCGGCCAGCGTGCGCGTCGGCACGCCGTTGTCATCGATCACCGTCACCCGAGGAGCAACGCACGTCGCCTGCGGGTAGGCCCGGTGCGCAGCGCGGATCGCGGCGACGTATCCGGGATCCAGCACGTCGTCGGCATGAAAGACGGTGACGACGTCGGCGTTGGCCGAGCCGACCTCGAGGCAGCGGTTGAAGTTGCGGGCAACACCGAGGTTCCGTTCGTTGCGCAGATAGCTCACCCGCCCGTCGCCGAGACTCGTCACCAACGCTTCGGCTCCTTGTTCAGCGCTCGCGTCATCGACGACGACGGCTGTCCAATCCGGATCGGTCTGCGCGAGGAGTGAACGAAGGGCGATCTCGAGGTAGCCGACGTTCGAGAAGAAGGGGATCGCCAGGCCGACGGTGGGCGCAACTGACGACGCTTCGGTCATCGTTTACGCTCGCTCACATGTCGACAGCCGTGAAACAAGCTCTCGTTCTAGCACTGGGTGGCGTGGTCATCATGCTTGCCATCCTCGCCCTGACACGACGACGATTGTTGACGACGCGATACACCCTCGGCTGGTTGGGCGTCGGTGCGTTGGTCGC
>JANMMQ010000076.1:0-11799 GCA_031373465.1 Ilumatobacteraceae bacterium
CCGTTCCTTCAGGCCGCGCAGGATGCCGATGGTGTCCTCGACGCTCGGCTCGCCGACGTACACCTGCTGGAAGCGACGCTCGAGCGCGGCGTCTTTCTCGACGTGCTTGCGATACTCGTCGAGCGTCGTCGCGCCGATCATCCGCAACTCGCCGCGGGCGAGCATCGGCTTGATCATGTTGCCGGCGTCCATCGCGCCTTCGGCGGCGCCTGCGCCGACGATTGTGTGCAACTCGTCGACGAACGTGATCACCTCACCGGCAGCGTCGGTGATCTCTTTCAGCACCGCTTGCAAACGTTACTCGAACTCGCCGCGGTACTTCGCCCCGGCCAGCATCGAGCCGATGTCGAGTGAGATCAGCCGCCTGCTCTTCAAGCCTTCGGGCACATCACCATCGGCAATACGGCGGGCGAGACCCTCGACGATCGCGGTCTTGCCGACACCCGGCTCACCGATCAGCACGGGATTGTTCTTGGTGCGCCGGCTGAGCACCTGGATGACACGGCGGATCTCGTCGTCGCGCCCGATGACGGGATCGATCTTGCCCTCCCGGGCCCGCTGCGTGAGGTCCTGGCCGTACTTCTCGAGGGCTGCGAAGCTCTCCTCGGGCGTCTGGCTGGTGATGCGGTGGCTGCCGCGCACCTCTTTCAAAGCCTGCAGGAGCTCCTCACTGCCGATGCCGAGTCGTTGGTTCATGGCCAGCAGCAGGTGCTCGACTGACAGGAAGTCGTCCTTGAGGTCCTTCTGGTACTGCTCGGCGTTCTGGACGACGTTGTTGAGCTCGCGGTTCATGCGCGGATCGTCGGTGCCGTATGCCTTCGGCAGGCGCTGAACGGCTTCGTCGGCCTTGTTGCGAACCATCAGCGGCGCGAGACCGAGCTTGGCCAGCACAGCCGGGACGATGGTGTCGTCCTGGCGCATCATCGCCGCCATGAGGTGATCGGGCGTGAGCTCAGGGTTGGCTCTAGCCTTTGCCTGATCGATCGCAGCTGCAAAGGCTTCGTTCGTCTTCAGCGTCCACTTCTTCGGATCGAATGCCACTGCGTCCTCACACGTTCGCTGGGGTTACAAAGTTGAGTCACAGTGTATCAACTTCGCCTCAGGCGGCAACCGGGACCAGCACTAGCGCGGGCAGGACCATGAGGCAAGTTTGGCCCCCGTCAGATCGCGGATCTGGCCGCCCTTGGTGCCTGCTGTCGTGCGGCGAATGAACAGTTCGAACGGGCCGGTGCCGGTCATCTCCACGACGCCGTCGACGCGGACCTCGCCGCGCGACAGCGGGTCCCGCGACCCGTCCGCTGCGAAGCTCACACCGAACTCCAGCAGCACGGGAGTGGCAGCTTCCGGATTTCCGTCGGGTGCGATTGCCACGAGGCGGTAGAACACGTCGACCGTGTCATCGCTGAAGGTCGCCGAGACAACGAGATCGGGAACACCATCGCCGATCAGATCGACCAGTACGGCACTCCCCCGCTGCGGCGGCGGGGCCGGCTGCACACCATTGCTGGCCGTGATCAGCTGCACGACGGCCACGACGGCTGGATCCGTCAGCGACACGGGCGTCGCCTTCAGCGGCTGAAGCTGCCACATCGGGGCCTCGACCCACAACCCGAGCGGCTCTGCATTGTCGGTTGCACGCGGCTGAACCGCGACCGGGCACGTAGCCGACATCTCGAGTGGGTCGAGCGGTCGCACCTGCGCGCTGAACTGGGAACCGACGAAGTTGACCACCGACGAGATCTGCACCGGACCTTGGCGCAGCTGCGAGACCGCATCGCCTTGATATGCGGCAAATCCGGCCGCGGAGATGTGGCCGAGTGGATGCCCATCGCCGAACACCATGTGATCGCCCGTGATCGTCGGCACTGTGGTCGTCGGGACGAGCGTGGTCGTGGTCGTCGGGGCGATGGTGGTGGTCGTAGAGGTCGTCGCGGCGATGGTGGTGGTCGTAGAGGTCGTCGGGAGCAGGGTCGTCGTGGATGCCGCGGTCGGTGCAGCCGCGGCGCCATCGCGAGAGTCCTGCCACTGGGCCACGACATACGAGGCCGCGCCACCGGCGACGAGGGCCGTTACCACGAGTAGCACGAAGCCGACGCTGCGGTTCGATCGACCGACGTGGAAATCATTGCGCTCATGGGCCGGATCGGGAGGATCCCACTTATGCGACATGTTCGTCACAGTCTTACCCGCGACAACGCCGGAACCGGCGCACACCCCACTCCTACACTCGACATGTGCCCACTCGTCCCGCCACCGCTGCGCCGTCGCCAGGCCTGCAGCTGACCTGGCTGGATGGCGAAGTGGTGGCCTGGCAGCCAGGGCGCGGGGTGTACGGCGGAAATCTGCAGGCAGCGGTCACCTCGACCTTCCGGCGTCCTCCAACCTCACAGAGCGGCACGATGCGAGTCGTGCGCATGGCGCTGCCGGGCGGCGAGCAGCAGGTGATGTGCCAACGGCTCACCGTTGCCTCGCTTGCCGCGCTCGGCCAGCTCGACGCGCTCGGCGACGACGTGGGCGCGTCCGTCGCCTGGCTCGGCGCCGCCTATTCGGTTGCGATGCGGCTCGTGACCGGCGGCCGGGTGCTGCCTCAGCTCACCGACACGGGCCTCGGCTGGTGGGTCGCTCGCTGGCGGCCGCTTCGCGCCGATCTCGCCGGACCCGTCGCCGAGCTTGCCGCGACTCAACCACCTGTGGTGGCCGTGGCCAGTCCCGGCTTCACCGCCGAAGAGCTGACAACGGTAATCATCGACTCGTTCGTCGATCAGACGGCCCGGTTACTGCTCGCCGGGGCAGGCTGGCATGCGCCCGTCACCGACACCAGACGGTCGGCCGCACGCGCCGCCCGCGTCGCCGCCCGAGCCCTCAGCGCCCCGGCCGGCGAGTTCCGTGTCGAGGGGGAGATCGGCGAGGCGCTCGATGACCTGGCGACGTTGTTCGATCAGACCATCCGCCGCGCCGAGGGAGAGCCGGTCGTGCGGGCCCGCGTCAGGCTGGCTCTACCCGATGAGCCCCAGGGTGATTGGCCCTTGTCACTCGAGCTGGTCGATCCCGATGATCGCGGTCGGTGGTGCACCGCCGACGACGTTGCCGGCGGCAGCGCTGCCGCGCTGCGGCTGGCCGGCGAGTCCCGGTTCCTGCCGGTGCTCGCCGAGACCATCGCGACGGCCCGTCTCGATCTCGAGATGCTCGCACCGTGGCTCGCGGATTGGCTCGCCGATCCGCGCGCCGGTGTCGATCTCGAAAACGCTGCGGCCACGCTCGAAGCGGTCGATGCGTTGGCCGCTGTCGACATCGAACTGCTGACACCCGAGCGCCTCGCGCGCAGAACCGCGACGACCAGAGGTGTGGCCCAGCCGAAGAGCGCTAGCAGCAGCAGATTCGGCGCGGCAGCGATCATCGAGTGGACCGTCGTGGTGGACGACACGCCGGTCGACGACGCTGTGCTCGAGCGAGCCGCGGCTTCGGGCGCGGGGTTGATCAACATCAACGGCCGCTGGGTGCGGCTCGACCGCGCCGAAGCCCGGCGTGCACTCGCCAATCTTGCTGAGCACCGAACCGACCACGCGGAGTTGTCCACGCTCGATCTGTTGAAGCTGGCGACGGAACTTGCAGCGTCCGAAGAAGAACAACTCACCGATGCCATCACTCCTCCGATCGTGGCCGCTGGTTGGTTGGGTGACCTGCTGCAGGGTCTCCCCGACGTTGCCCTCAGCGAGGGTGTCGAACCGCCGGGTTTCATGGCCACGCTGCGCCCGTATCAACGGCGTGGCCTCGGTTGGTTGCAGTTCCTCCACCAGCTCGGTCTCGGCGGGTGCCTGGCCGACGACATGGGCCTCGGCAAGACACCGACCACGCTCGCCCACATCTCGGCGCTACCGGGCCCGCACCTCGTCATCTGCCCGCTGTCGGTGGTCCGGAACTGGGAATCCGAGGCGGCGCGGTTCACACCGATGCTGCGTGTTGCCGTACATCACGGCACCGGTCGCAGCGGAGCGAGCAGCTTTACAAACGTCGTGGCACAGCACGATCTCGTCATCACCACGTATCACGTCGCAGCCCGCGACATCGAGACTCTCGGCGCCGTGCAGTGGACGACGGTGGTGTTCGACGAGGCACAGGCCGTCAAGAACCCGGAGACCCGAACAGCCAAGGCGTTACGAACGCTGCCGGCATCGCAGCACATCGCGCTCACCGGCACACCGGTCGAGAACCGGCTCAGCGAGCTGTGGTCGATCATGTCGATGGTGACTCCGGGGCTGCTCGGCAACCTCACCCAGTTCCGTCGTCGCTTCGCCACGCCCATCGAGCGCAACCACGATCACGCGGCTGCCGAGGCACTGCGCCGCCTGACGTCGCCGTTCCTGCTGCGCCGGACCAAGGCCGACAAGTCGCTCGTTCCCGACCTTCCCGACAAGGTCGAGCAACTGGCATGGGCATCGCTCACCCGCGAGCAAGCCGGCATGTACCAAGGTGTCGTCGACCAGCTCCTGGCCGATGCCCAACAGGCCACGGGCATGCGCCGCCGCGGGCTCGTCCTTGCCGCGCTGACCCGCCTCAAGCAGATCTGCAACCATCCCGCACACGCGCTGGGCGACGGGTCACGACTCGGTGGCCGCTCCGGCAAGCTCACCCGCTTCGACGAGCTGGTCGCCGACCTCCTCGACGCCGAAGAGCAGGCGCTGGTGTTCACACAGTTCCGCGAGATGGGCTTGTTGTTGCAGCGCCACCTCACCGAGCGCTTCTCACTGCCGACGCCGTTCCTGCACGGCGGGGTACCTCGCAAGGGGCGCGACCGGATGGTCGACGAGTTCCAGAGCGGTTCTGCGTCGCCTTTGCTGTTGGTGTCGCTGCGCGCCGGCGGCACAGGCCTCAACCTCACGGCCGCATCGCGCGTCGTGCACTACGACCGCTGGTGGAACCCGGCAGTCGAAGATCAGGCCACCGACCGGGCTTGGCGGATCGGCCAGCATCGCTCCGTCTTCGTTCACAAGTTGGTCTGCCAAGGCACGATCGAAGAGCGTGTGGATGCGATGATCAACGACAAGCGAGCACTCGCCGACGCCGTGGTGGGTACCACCGGCGAGGCATGGCTCAGCGAGCTGTCGACCGAGGAGCTGCGCGACCTGATCGTGCTCGACCACAGCGCGGTCCGTGGCGCATGAGCATCGTCATCACGCCGGGCCCCGCGCACTTGCGTCACGAGGCAAGTCCCGCTGGCCGGCTCGCGGCGTCGTTGCTCTCGGTCACCGTCGCCGGCCTCGCCGATCCCCAGCGGTTCCGACGTGGCAAGGCGTACCTCGCCGACCATGCCGTCAGCCGCCTCGAAGTCTCCGAAGGCGTTCTGCTGGCAACCGTCGTGGGCGGTCGTCCCGATCCGTACCACGTCACGGTCACGGTCGAGACCGTGGCTCGTCCCGACGACCTCGGGCAGATCCCTGAACGATCGCACGTCGCCCGCTTGATCCCACGCGGCGACGAGTTGCTCACCTCGTGTACCTGCCCCGACTGGGACGAACCGTGCAAACACGGTGTGGCCGCACTGCTGGCGCTCGCCGCCGAATTCGCTGGCCGCCCGGAGCTGTTGGTCGCTTGGCGGTGTGGCGAGGTCGATGGCAGGGCGCGAACGAAGATCGGTTCGAGGGCACGAGCCGACCGCCACTTGCGTCTTGTACCACCGTCGCCACCACCGTCTCCGTACGGTTCGCAGGAATGGCACGAGTTCGCCGGCGACAACCTGACCATCCCACGATGCGAGGTCCCGACGGGACCGATGTCGTTGCCGGCGATGAACCTCGACCGAACCGATGTCGCCGAGGTGATCCGATCCGCGTGGCAGGCGCTGGCCCGGTTCCGACCAGAGCGCGAGTCGTCTCGTTGACCTAAAACGCGGTACGAGCCCAACCCGATTGGGCTGGACTCGAACCGTTTTCCGGAGGCTGGGAGGGGTCAGCCTGTGGTTGATGCTGTCTGATCGGCTGGAGGCTGATCTTGGTGAGGTCCACCAGCCGGCATGTCTTCCGTAGCGGTCACCGCGAAGCTGGCATCGACCTTGACGACGACCTGGGTGCCGTCGGCCTTCGTCACGTGGGCTTCGTACGGCGAGCCGTCACTGTCGGTCTCGACGCGGTTGATGGTGCCGTCGGGAATCGCTGCTTGAGCCGCAGCTGTCACGCTTGCCGCAGTGTCGCCCGTCAGCGCAGTCTCACCCGCGCCTCCACCACCCCGGCCGCCCTGCGGCCGGTCGACCGTTGCTGTGACCGCGTAGTCGGCTCCGACCTGGACAATGACCTCGGTGCCGTCGGCCTTCGTCATGTGAGCCTCGTAGACGCCGTCGTTGTCAGTCTCGACGCGAACGATCGTGCCATCGGGCACCGCTGCCTGCGCGGCGGCGGTGACCTGTGCGAGGACGTCACCGGTCAGCGGGGTCTCTGGTGTAGCCGGAGTTGCCGTCGATGCGCTGGTCGAGTCGCTGCTCGTCGAATCAACGGTTGTGTCGACGGTGGCGGCGGCCGCAGCGACGTTGCTCGATGCCGCCGACGAGACGCCGGGCGAGCCCAGCACGGAGCCGGCGAGGACTCCGCCGGAGACGGCCAGTCCGAAGACCAACGCTCCTATTTTCATGTTCTTGCCAATCATCACATTTCCTTTCGGGGGGTTGGGGGGTGATGTGAGATGCACGATCGCATCGCAGCCTGGGACTATCCTCAGAGACCCCGGGGACATTCCGCAGACTTCGGCAAGGCCGGCGATCGCCGATGGGACGGATCGAAACCGCGAAGCAGGGGCCCGGCCGCAGCGGGACTCGAGGGGGGAGGCGAGTCTCGGGGCCGGGCCCCTGTTTCGGGCCGGGACGGATGTTTGGGAGGAGTGGCGCGTCGGTTCAGCTGCCGTGTGTGCTGGTGCTCGCGGCGGCCGACGGCGTGACAGCCTGAGCGACCGCAACCGTTGTGGGGGTGGTCGCCGCCGCCGTGCTTGCGGTGGTCGCGGGCGTCGTGCTTGCGGTTGTTGCAGCAGTCGTCACCGTGGTGCTGGCGGTGGTCGCCGGCGTCGTGTTGGCAGTGACCGAACCGGCGGCGGTCGAGGCGCTCGAAGCTCCACTCGACGCGCCGGCCGCCATGCAGCCGGTCAGGATGGCGGCCGTGGCCACGCCGGCGAGCCCGGTGACCCGTCGAGCACGACGCGCGGGGTGTGGCCGGCGGCGGCGCGCTGTCCGGGCCGGCGTGGTGTCGTTCGTTCTGTTCAGCATGATGTTCATCGCAGGATTTCCTCTGGGTTGATCGGTCGTCGATTTGATGGGTTCATCATCGAGCCCTTTCCTTGGAGGTTCCTCAGAACACGCTCCGTTGTTGCGCCGACTATCGCCCGGGCGCCGAAACGTCGAACCGCTATCGTGCCCACGACCGCGATACGACCAAGGAGCATCCGTTTGTCGGAGCCGACACCGAAACCTCACGTCCTCGCCGTCGACGACGAAGAGCACATCACCGAGTTGGTGGCGATGGCACTCGGGATCCACGGATTCGAGGTAGAGCGTGCCTCGGCCGGACGCGCTGCGCTGGCAGCGATCGAGGCCCGGCGGCCCGACCTGGTCCTGCTTGACGTGATGCTTCCCGATCTCGACGGTTTCGAGGTGGCCAGGAGACTTCGTCAACACGAGGGCGCGGCGACGCGCATACCGATCATCTTCCTGACCGCACGCGATTCGACGGTCGACAAGGTCGAAGGCCTCCGGCTCGGCGTCGACGACTACGTGACCAAACCGTTCTCCGTCGAAGAGTTGGTCGAACGGGTCAAGGCGGTGCTTCGGCGTACTGGCGGAACAGCCGGTCGGACGCACACCATCACGTTCCACGACCTTGCTCTCGACGAGGAGACCAGAGACGTGTGGCGCGGTGGAAAGTTCATCGATCTCACGCCGACCGAATACAAGCTGTTGCACTACCTCCTCGCCAACGCCAAGAACGTGTTGACCCGCGATCAGATCCTTGAAGCGGTGTGGGACTACACCTTCGCCGGCAACGCCAGCGTGCTCGAGACCTACATCAGCTACCTGCGCCACAAGATCGACGACGTCGATCCACCCCTGATCCACACCGTCCGTGGCGTCGGGTACAGCCTGCGGCTACCGCGCTGAGCAGATCGAAGGTCTCAGCGAGTACCGAGGTCGTTCCAAGGATCCTCTGAGGTTGGTACTGCACGATGTGTTGTACCTGAACACGCATCTCACGAAAGGCCGACCATGGGGTATCACATCACTCCGGCGCATCACCGGGCGGACATCTCCGCAGCTATCGTCGGCTGCATGGCCACCGCTGCGGCCCAGCAGTCGCCGAGCTCGACATGACCGCCGTCAACGAGCTCCGCTTCCGGGCAATGGGCTCTGATGCCCATCTCACGGTGGTCGGCGGTCCGAGCGGCTTGCTGGAAGATGCCGTCCGCCGCATCGACCAGCTCGAGCAGCGATGGAGCAGGTTCATCGACAGCAGCGAGATCTGCGAACTGAATCGACGCGCCGGCTCCGACCGCGTGGTGTCCGCCGACACCCTCCTGCTCGTCGAGCGGGCGATCGAGGCATGGCGCCTGACCGGCGGCGGCTTCGACCCCACGGTGCTCGGTTCCGTCTTGCGTGCCGGCTACGACGTCAGCTTCGACGAGATGTGCGACAACAGGGCAGCCGTCAATTCGGCCAGCACGCTGTTGATCGGATGCACCGATATCCGCGTCGATGGTCAGATGGTCCGTCTTCCTGCGGGCACGGGATTCGACCCCGGCGGAATCGGCAGGGATTGGCAGCCGACATCGTCATCGACGAAGTGCTCGCCGGCGGCGCGGAGGGCGCATGCGTCAACCTCGGAGGCGATCTGCGCGTCGCCGGCAGCAGCCCGCACGGTGAGTCGTGGACGATCGCTGTCGAGGATCCGTGGACCAGCGAGCCGATCACCCTCATCGGACTCCGCGCTGGAGCAGTTGCCACATCGACGACGTTGCGTCGGCGTTGGACAGTCGATGGCCAGCCGAAGCACCACCTGATCGATCCGGCAACCGGAGATCCATCCACGAGCGACCTGGTGCTGACCACCGTCATCGCCGGAGAGGCGTGGATGGCCGAGGTCAGGGCCAAAGCCATCCTGCTGCGCGGATCGGAGAGAGCCTTCGACATCGTCGACGACCGTGAGGTGCAGGCATTGACGATCGATGTGGACGGCGGCCAGCGGACCACGTCGGGCTTCGCGCAGTTCACGGGGGCCATCGCCTCATGAACAATCAACTGTGGTGGCACGTCGCCCGTAGCGGTGGAATCGTTCCTTGGGCCTTGCTCGCCGGCAGCGTCTTGTGGGGTCCATGAACCTCAGGACGAAGTTGGTCGTTGCCCTCGGAGCGTTGTTGGGCGTCGGGTTGCTGGCCTTCGGCATCGGCACGTACAACCGCTACTCGTCGGCTGAGTACCACCGGCTGGATGACCGGCTGAGCAGCTCGGTGTTGTTCGCAGAACGCGAACTGCACGCCGATGCTGGGCTCGACATCGGACCCGGATCTGGGGACCAAGGTCACGGACCCGATGACCGCGCGCTCGGGATCGGATCGTACGCGGAGCTGCGCAACCCGAGCGGGACAGTCGTCGGCCACCTTCCGACTGATACTTCGAGCCCAGCGCCCGCGCTCCCGACCAACATCGAAACGCTGGGCAAGCCATTCACGGTTGCGGCAGCAGTTGGTTCGGGGCAGTGGCGCGCCCTGGCCGCCGGCGACTCGCGCTTCCAGGGTTACACGGTCGTGGTTGCCAATCCGCTCGGTGACGTAGGTGAGTCGTTGCGAGGATTGGTGATCATCGAGAGCGTCACCGGAGCAGTGCTCCTGGCTCTGTTGACGATCGGCTCATGGCTGATCCTTCGACGGGGGCTTCGACCGTTGGAGAGCATGGCGGTTGCGGCCGGCTCGATACACGAAGGCGACATGTCCGTGCGCGTCGCTCCGAGCGACGGTCGCGGTGAGGTCGGGCAGCTGGGACTGGCGCTGAACTCGATGCTCGACAATCTGCAGGTTGCGTTCGATGCCCAAAAGGAATCGGAGGCGAGGCTGCGACAGTTCCTTGCAGACGCCTCGCACGAGTTGCGCACGCCCTTGACGTCGATCCAGGGCTTCGCCGAGCTGTTTCGTCTCGGCGTTGCCAACGAACATGTGGGCAGCGATGTGATCATGCGGCGCATCGAGGAGGAATCGCAACGCATGCGCCTGCTCGTCGACGAGCTCTTGCTGTTGGCGCGACTCGACGAGCGACGCGACATGGAGCTGACCGAGGTCGATCTCGCCGTGTTGGCCGCCGACGCCTGCTGCGATGCAGTGGCCGCCGATCCCGATCGTGGAGTCACACTCGATGCACCGGAATCGGTGCTCGTCGAAGGCGTGCAGGACCACTTGCGTCAGGCAATCGGCAACCTCGTCTCCAACGCGCTGAGTCACACGCCGCCAGGTACGGCGATCGAGGTGTCGGCGCGGGCCAGTGGTTGCCGTGCCGAACTGGTGGTCCGCGATCACGGCGAGGGCTTGTCCGCCGAAGCGCTTCAACATGCCTTCGACCGCTTCTGGCGCGCCGATTCCTCCCGCGTAGGACCGAAGGCCGGCCTCGGGCTCTCGATCGTCGCCGCCATCGCCGAGACGCACGGCGGGACAGCGACTGCCCGCAATCATCCCGACGGCGGAGCCGTCTTCACACTCGATCTGCCGTTGGCTGCTGCGGTCTCAGTTTCAGCTCGACCGGCCGAGTCGTGACCCGCCGAACACCGAGACTTCCTGGCGAACCGGTACGAGGTCACGCCGCGGTGAGCGACGGTCGGCCTCGGCAACTGCCGAAACTGCCACCTGGCGCAACTCGGCGTTCTCGGCGCGAAGTTGCTCGTTCTCCGATTCGAGTTGCATCACGCGACGGATGCCCTCGAGGTTCATGCCCGAAGCAGCCAGTTCGCTGATGCGACGCAGGCATTCGATGTCGACATCGCTGTATCGACGGTTGCCACCCTGTGTCCGCGCCGGCTGCACGAGACCACGTCGTTCGTAGATACGCAGGGTTTGCGGATGCATGCCAGCCAGCTCGGCGGCCACCGAGATGACGTACACGGCGTGATGTTCGGATCGCATGTTCATGACTCCAATCGAGTCCGTGGTGAAACGGTAGTCGCCGCGACGAGTGCCTCGACGGCTGTTCGTTGTTCATCGGTGAGTTGTCTGGGTACATCGACCTCGACGGTGACGATGAGGTCGCCTGTTGCCTTCTTCGTGGCGATGCCCTTGCCTCTGACGCGATGTCGCGATCCCGACGGGGTGCCGGGCTTCAGGCGCAGCAGGACGCGCTCGCCGTCGAGCGTCGGCACGTCGATGTCGCCCCCCAGAGCCAACTCGGCGAACGTCACTGGGACCTTGACCGTGAGGTTGTTGCCATCTCGACCGAACAGGCGGTGACCGGACACGTGGCATTCGACGATGAGGTCTCCTGGCGGGCCGCCGTTGCGGCCGGGGGCGCCGCGCCCTTTCAGTCGGATCTTCTGGCCGTCGGCAACGCCGGCCGGTATGCGCGCCTGTACCTCGCGCGGGCGCCGTTCGGTGCCGCTGCCGTGGCACGTGGGGCACGGATCGGTGACGATGACACCCCGGCCTCCGCAGACCCGGCACGGTGACGAGAACGAGAACAGTCCCTGGTTCTCGTCGACGACGCCGCGCCCGCCGCAATTCGACCAGACCTTCGGTTGCGTTCCGGGTTTGGCGCCGCTGCCGTGGCACGTGCTGCACTGCGCGTCGCTGGTG
>JANMMQ010000080.1:0-5418 GCA_031373465.1 Ilumatobacteraceae bacterium
TGCTGTGGCCGGGTTCGCCGACGCCAGCGGGCGTTACCTGCCGTTGTCATGCACGCTCAACGCCACGAAGGTGACGGATGCGATCGGCCGGCTTCTGGGACTGCACCACACCGACTTCGATCAGCTGGCGCTGTCAGCCCCAGCTGGCTCCGGCGGGTTGACGATGCTGCCGTACTTCGACGGTGAGCGCACCCCGAACCTTCCCAAGGCAACAGGGCTTCTCGCCGGTTTGCGCAGTGATGTCTCGCGTGCGCAACTCGCCCGCGCCGGCGTCGAGGGCGTGGTGTGCGGAGTGCTCGACGCACTGGACGCGTTGCGCGCCCAGTGTCGCGTCAACTCGGTTCTGCTCGTGGGCGGCGGGTCGCGCAGTGCCGCGTTTCGCCAGATCGTGACCGAGTTGTGCGACCTGCCCGTGTCCATGGCTGATGCCGACCAGGCCGTCGCGACGGGAGCATGCGTTCAGGCAGCAGCCATTGCCGACGGGATCTCTCACCCTGACGTAGCTGAGCGATGGGGCCTCGGCGAAGCGACGCCACTCGGCAACCCTGCCGGCGACGGCGCCGGCGTGCGCGCCCGGTATGCCGACCTCCGTGCGGCAACGTACCCTGCGACCGTATGACCGCTGACCCGTTCGCAGTTCTGGGGATCGGCCGCGACGCCACGTTGGACGAGGTGCGATCCGCGCGGCGCAAGCTTGCGGCCGAGTTTCACCCGGACCACGGTGGCGACGCAGCACGGATGGGTGAGATCAACGTCGCCTACCAGGAGGTCGTTGCCGAGTTGTCGCAGCCGGCTGCCGTCCCGGTTCCGATCCGTTATCCCGGGGTGCAGCACGATGCTCCGTCATTCACCATCGACACGCTGCCAGCAGAAGCCTTCGAGGCCCTCTTGATCGTGACGTCGTGGATGGGAGAGGTCTTGGTCGATGACCCGCCGTACGTCCTCGAGGTGCACCTCACCGACCCATCCCCGTGCTGGTGCCGACTCGATCTCGTGCCCGACGCGGGTGCAAGCACGGTCACACTCACCGTCGCCTGGATCGACGGAGTCCCTGCCCCGGATGTCGAAGCCGTCCGCGACCTTTGGGTGGCCAATCTCAACCGACTTTGAAGCCACACATGCTTCTTGACCAGCGTGGTTGACCGGCGCATACTCTCGCAGACGGAGTGTGGAATTGCTCTCCGCAGATCGGGGGATCATGCGTAAGACCGCTTCATTCTGTGTCGCTAGGCTTCGCTGTTCGTGCTTGCCGTGCCCGGCAACGTCACCGCTGCACGAGTCATCGCTCACTTTCATGAGAATTTCACCGACTCGTTCCCTGACCAAATATGCGGGATAGCGGGCACCAGTGTCGTCAGGGGCGTCGACAACTTCACAGAATTTTCGAACAACACATTCAGCGACAACTTTACGGTCAACCAGACATTCACGGCGACGGCCAGTCACAAGTCGATCGTCCTCCACGTCGCGCAGCACGTCACCGGGACAGCCGCTCCGATCGACAACGGCGATGGGACGGTGACCTTCATCACCACGTTCAAAGGTTTGCCCGAACAGATCAGAATCGCGCACGGTCCGCTTCTCTTGCGCGACGCAGGCACGGTGACGTTCAACGCCACCTTCCTTGTCGAGGCAGATGGGACCCTCACCTTCCAGTCGCAAACGCTGTCCGGCCTGCACGGGCCGCATCCCGATCTCCTAAGTGACTTCGCGCTCTTCTGCAATGTCATCATTCCCGCACTGACCTGACAGACGACGTCGTCCGCTGGGACTGCGTGTCGAAGCAGAGCCAGGTCGATATCAGAGGTGGATCGCTACCTTCCGGGACGTCTGTGTCAGCTCCTTGACCGACTGTCGTTGAATGAGCTGACATAGATGGCGGACGCGTGATCTTGCTTGCGAGCTGTGGTTGCGTGTTGTGCACGACTTCCCAACTCCGAAGCAAGTGCTTGCGCTCACGCGTGGCACCGGGCAATCTGCTCGGGTGTCTGGATCATCCGACGTTGTGTTTCGAACTGTGGACGCTGGATCGACCGAGGCCAACTGGGTCTTGGCGCAGTACTTCGACGAGCTGGATCGGCGATTCGCCGGCGGTTTCAACACCAAGGATGCCCTCGCAGAGGCAGCGTCATCTCTCAACCCGCCTTTCGGGCTGTTCGTCCTCGCAACGATCGGTGATGACGTCGTCGGGTGTGGCGCGCTCCTGTGGATCGACGGCGACACCGCGGAGATCAAGCGCATGTGGGTGGATTCAGGACGTCGAGGGATCGGGTTGGGCAAACGTCTGCTCGGACATCTGGAAGCCGAGGCGCAGTCGTCGGGCAAATCGCGGGTCGTGCTCGACACGAACGAGTCTCTGGCTGAGGCCATCTCGATGTATCGCGCGCTCGGCTACGACGCAATCGAGCGATACAACGACAACCCGTACGCGCATCACTGGTTCGAGAAGAAGTTCACGCAGTTGCGTTAGCGGCCCTGCGGGGGAGCGGCGGCCTTGGTGAGGCGGTCACGAATGGCATGCCCGAGTCCGGTTGGTGGAGGCAGCACTGCAATCACGGTCTCGATCCCGCGGTTGTCGGCGTCGCGTAGCCGGCTGAACAACGTGTGGGCATAGTGGGCGAGATCGTGATCGTGGATGATCTCTGCGTTCGGTGAAGCGGCGACTAACGCCTCCGCGGCGCCAGTGGTCTCGACCAGCAGGACGCGACATCGCGGGGCGTAGTGCGAGTCCAACATCCCCGGCGCTCGACTTGGCCCGGTCGCAGCACCGAGAGTCATGTCGAGCAAAGACTCGATCTCATCGGCCGAGATCGCTCCTGGGCGCAGCACCTGAGGCGGATCGACGGTGCAGTCGACAATCGTCGACTCGACGCCGATCGGACACGGGCCGCCGTCGAGGACGAAGTCGACCTCTTCGCCGAGGTCGGCGCACACATGATCAGCGGTGGTCGGGCTGACCCGGCCGAACCGGTTCGCCGACGGAGCAGCGAGCCCGCCTCCGAACCGCTGCAAGAGTTCCAACGTCAGTCGATGAGCGGGCACGCGCAGCCCGACGGTCGACCTTCCCCCCGTGACGATGTCGAGCACGTGCTCCGCCCGAGGAACGAGCAACGTGAGTGGCCCGGGCCAGCACGACGCAGCCAGGATTGCGGCGGACGTTGGGGTGGTCGAGGTCCACTCTCCGAGCTGTTCGTCGGCGCCGATGTGGACGATCAACGGATGATCAGGTGGGCGTCGCTTGACCTCGAAGATCCGCCGCACCGCATCGGGGTTCGAGGCATCAGCGGCCAGGCCGTAGACCGTCTCGGTCGGGATCGCCACGAGCCCGCCTGCCCGCAACACAGCGATGGCCCGATCGACGTCACTCACCACGGAATGGCGTCGAGAAACTTGAGAGCTGCATCGATGAACCCGAAAGCTTCCGGCGTTGCAAAATGGTCGACGTTCGGCAAGGTGCGCAGGGTTGCGTCGGGCAACGCATCGACCAGCGGCTGACCGGGACCCGCGAAGTCGCGATCGCCGATCACGACCAACGTTGGACACGTGGCTGTGGCCAGCATCTCGGGTCGCAGCCGAGGTCGGGGACGCTTCATCACCGCCGTGAGCGCGACGATGTCATTGCCAGGTTGGCTGGCATATTGCACGAACTTCCTGGCGAGGTTGTCGTCGGGATCGCCGTGACCCTCGAGGGCGGCGACGATCCTGTGGGTGCGCGCGTCGTCGGGGTCGAACAACGATCTTCCGATCCCGGCAAGGACCAGGCGATTGAATCGGTGGGGCTCGACGACCGCGACCTGCAACAAGGTGATCGCCCCCAGCGAAAATCCGATTGCATCGACCGGCGTGTCGGGCAGGGACTCGATTACACGGGATGTCAGGTCGTCGTACGACTGCGGATCCTGCGGCTTGGGTGCCGTGCCGTGACCGAGCAGATCGACTCCGATGACTGTCCGGCCGGCGTCGCGCAGCAGCTCGGTGAACCCGTTGTTCTGCCATGTCGACTCGAACGAACCACCCCATCCGTGGACGAGTAGAACAGGCGGTGCCATGTGGCAAACCGTATCCGCCGCCGGTCGTCACAGATGGCCTGCGGAAGCCGTAGCCTTGAGCGGTCCGTCAAGGCCACCGTCGATCTGGAGCTGTGATGCGCCTGCTGAACGAAAGCCCGCCGTATGACCTGACATACAGCGACGTGTTCATGGTGCCCAGCCTGTCATCGGTTCCATCCCGTTTCACCGTCGATCTCAGCACCCCGGATGCCCTGGGAACGACCATCCCGGTCGTCGTCAGCAACATGACGGCGGTCGCCGGTCGCCGCATGGCCGAGACGGTCGCCCGTCGCGGCGGCCTGACAGTGCTACCCCAGGACATCCCGCTGGACGTCGTCGAGGGTGTCATCGACTACGTGAAGTCCCGTCACATCGTCTACGACACCCCCATCACGCTCAGCCCCACCCACACCGTGGGCGATGCGCTGGGCTTGATACACAAGCGCGCCCACGGGGCGTTGGTCGTGGTCGGCGACGATGGCGCACCCGCTGGAATATTCACCGAGCACGACGCGGTGGGATTCGATCGCTTCAGTCAGTTGAAGAACGTGATGAGCAGCGACCTGATGGTTATCGTGGACGGCGCCCCCCCGGACGAGATCTACGAGCGACTCAGTGGCCAGCGTTTGTCCGTGGCGCCAGTGGTCGACGGGTCCGGTCGCCTCATCGGTTGCGTGACCCGCAAGGGTGCGCTCCGCTCGACCATCTACAAACCTGCTGTCGACGACAACGGTCGCCTGCGAATCGCCGTCGCCGTGGGCATCAACGGCGATCCGTCCACGAAGGCCAAGTCCTTACTGGCGATGGGCGCCGATGTGCTCGTGATCGACACAGCGCACGGCCATCAAACGCGGACCCTTCGCGCAATCGAAGAAGTGCGCGCGGTCGCGCCCGACGCGGCGATCGTCGCAGGCAACGTGGTCACCGCTGAAGGCACCCGCGATCTGATCAACGCCGGCGCTGACGTCGTCAAGGTCGGAGTCGGCCCAGGGGCGATGTGCACGACCCGGATGATGACGGGGGTCGGCCGGCCGCAGTTCAGTGCGGTGTTGGAATGCGCTGCCGAGGCGGGCAGGCACGGCAAGCACATCTGGGCCGATGGGGGAGTTCGCTATCCCCGCGACGTCGCCCTCGCCCTCGCCGCGGGCGCCGCCAACGTGATGTTCGGTTCATGGCTGGCAGGGACGTACGAATCGGCAGCCGACACCTTGCGTGATCCCGATGGCCGGCTCTACAAAGAGAGCTTCGGCATGGCCAGCAATCGCGCCGTCAAGATCCGGAACCGCACCGAGACAGCATTCGAACGTGCTCGCAAAGAGCTCTTCGAAGAGGGCATCAGCACGTCCCGAATGTACCTCGACCCGGATCG
>JANMMQ010000132.1:0-3338 GCA_031373465.1 Ilumatobacteraceae bacterium
CCGGGGGCCCGACCCCGCGCACGTGGTAGCGCTTCCCGCCGCGGTCCTCGACGCCGACCAGAACTACGTCGGTCAACGAGCGCATGAGCGGGCCCCAACCGCGCTTTGGATCGAAGAACGTCGAAGGATCGATGTCATACCCGGTGTCGAGCACCTCGAACTTCCCGGTGACTGGATTGGAAAGCCACACCTTTCCGCCGAGGGCCACCGCGCCGAGGTCCGTCTTGAGCGATCCGTCGACGGTAACGCTGAGCACTGCGTCTGCGCTGCTGGGCGCCGTGAACCGGCCCTTGATCTTGTCCAGAGCGAGCGACTCGAACTGGTCGATGTACACGTCGGCACCCGACCGCCTGAGGTCGAAGCGAACGCTCGTCACTTCTCCCATCGCGGCTGACGACGCGTCGAGGATCGTGGTCGCCTCGGCCGGCAGGGGATCACCTTCCCCTTCCGCGTCGCCACCGCATGC
This sequence comes from Ilumatobacteraceae bacterium, assembly GCA_031373465.1. GTDB lineage: Bacteria > Actinomycetota > Acidimicrobiia > Acidimicrobiales > Ilumatobacteraceae > JAENVT01. Next base: position 467 of record JANMMQ010000132.1, read on the forward strand.
GGCGCCGAGGATGACGCACGCCAGAACGAACAACCACGTGCCCGTGCGGCCCATCCCTGCCTCCGATCTCGCCCCGGCCCCTGAGATTATCTATCGAGTCGTCGATTCGCCGCCGAACTAGCCGCTGGAAGCAGGTCTTGGAGGTCTGTCGTTCTCACACGCCCGCTTCGATAGCGTGTTGTGAGCTGCATGCAGGCGTGATGCGGCGTTGCTCCCGTAGCTCAGGGGATAGAGCATCGGTTTCCTAAACCGTGTGTCGTAGGTTCGAATCCTACCGGGGGCGCCATGAAAGCATGCTAGAGCAGGGTGTTCTGGTTATGTGCAAACGGTACTGGCCTGAACCGTCGGCAAATCGACGGGCCATCTCACGGTGCGATTGGGAAGGCTGCGGGAAGGGAGCATGGCCGGGTACTCGTGCTCGAGGACCCGTTAGTTTGCTGCTAGAGGATGACGGGTCGCCCGCTAGACGATTCGCGATACGGCCGTGCTGCAGCCGACGTCGAGCACCGGTCTCCTAGCTGCGCCGCAGTTGACCTGGGATCGAGGACCAGAAATGGCCGGGCACGCCCACTTCACCATCGACACCGATGCGCGACGAATCACGACGACAGAATCAGGATGCCGCTTGACAAGGGAGCGTTTGACAGTCCCACGCCGGAGGGGTTGTGTAGTGTGCTGCCGGTGTCGTCGATCGATTTCGGATCAGCGCTTCGTGTGACCCGCGGCGCGAATCCAGCGTCGATGCCAGAGATCTTGGCGAAGGCCGCGGCTGGCTTCGGAGCCACCGATCTCGTCGTGTATCTCGTCGATTTCGGCCAGACCGTTCTCGAGGCAATGCCAGACCGTGACGCCCACGCCGACGTGCCGACGACCGAGTCACTGGCCACGACGATGGCCGGACGAGCGTTCATCGATCAGCACGTCGTCACCGCAGCCCGCGAAAACGGCGTGCGCGTCTGGATCCCTATTGTCGAAGGCTCAGACCACACCGGCGTCGTCGCGCTCACCGTGCCAGCCGTCAGCGAAGCGCTATCGCGCACGTTTGAAGAGCTCGGCATCCTGGCCGGATATTTGATCGCGGCGCACGCCCGCTGTACCGATCTCTACAACCTCTACCGCCGTCGGCGAAGCATGAGCCTCGCCGCGTCCATGCAATGGGACCTGCTCCCGCCGCTCGTGCTCAAGGCTGGAAACGTCGCCGTCGCCGGCCTCGTCGAACCCGCCTACGACGTCGGCGGCGACTGCTTCGACTACGCCGTGAACGGCCAATTCTTAGACTTCGCCATTATCGACTCCATGGGCCACGGCCTTGGCGCAGCGCGAATTGCATCGTTGGCGATGGGGTCCTACCGCCACGACCGCCGCGAAGGACAGCCGCTTGCTGTGATGCACCACAACCTGGGCTCTACGATCGGCGCGCAATACGCTGACTACTCATTCGCTACCGGTGTGCTCGCGCGACTCGGCCTCGACACTGGTGTTTTCACCTGGACCAACGCCGGACATCCGCAGCCGCTGCTCATCCGCCGTCGGCAAGTCATCCGACAACTGGAATGCAAGCCGACACCGCCATGGGGAATCGGTGCTGACGAACCGATCATGTCCACCGAGAGCCTCGAACCCGGCGACTGTCTGCTGCTCTACACCGACGGCGTCACCGAAGCCCGCACCCCCCAAGGAGACTTCTTCGGCGTCGAACGCCTCATCGATCTCACCAACCGCCACGCCTCGGAGCTCCTCACCCCAGAATCGCTCCTCCGTCAGCTCATCGGCGACGTCCGCGAGCACACCGCCGAAAAAGACCTCACCGACGACGCCACCATCGTCGTCGTACGCTGGGACGGACCTGGACGATGAACAAGCGCTACTCTGCCAAGCGGCTTCTCCGCACGCTCACCATGTCCCAGCCATGGGAGGTGCCGTCAGCGCGCTTTCGACATGGACCGACGACACCCAGATCGCAGGAACAAGGCCCGTCGTCATCCCGCTACTCGGCACACATTCCGGGTCTCGGATTGTCGACCAACGGGGCGCGGTGGCCGCCCGGACGGGTGAGTTCGCACGCGCCGCAACGTCAGCAGCCACGAGTCCCCGAGCATTTGAGCAAGGCGGAGACTTTGACAAAGGTCTGAGACTGCTCAGCGAGAGCGTGCAGTCAGCGCAAGGCCGAACGGCACGTGAGATATCAGATGCAGTGGCCAACACCATCCGATCAACGCTCCCGACGACATCGCCTACCGTGAGCTGCCGCGTGTAGGGAAGGAGACACTGCGTGCCACGGGCTCGCTGCTGGCGCCTCGCGAAGCGGGTCCCCGCCTCGGTATGTGCTGCGCCCCGGTGTGGTGGTCGCGGGCGGTTTCAAACGTTGGCCAGTTTGAGACGCTGATCGGCCGGGAAGTCGTAGAACGCGAGTTCAAACGTCCGTGTCGACGATCGTGTGACGAGAGAGTGCGGGAGGTCTGGCGCTATGGGGTACGCGTGACACGTTCTGGTGCGCCGTATGGGCACGTTGGGTGTTACCACGAAGCTGCGTATTACGGCTCGGACGCAGAATTCTTGGCGATCGTCATCCCGTTCCTCGAGGATGGTCTCGCCGCAAGCGAACCGACGGTAGCGAGTTTCGCTGAGCGAAACGTCGCCCTCGTGCAGCGTGAGCTCGGGGCAACTTCGGGCGTCACGTTCGTTCACGCGGCTGTGCGGTACCAGACACCTGCGACGACGATCCGGGCCGACACCGCTGCCTTCGCGAGATACGTCGCGCAGGGCGCGTTGCAGATACGCGTTGTCGGCGACATGCCGCATGCTCGGACTTCCACGTCGTGGAACAGTTGGGCGCGCTATGAGGCCGTCGTCGACCGCGCCTACGACGGCT
>JANMMQ010000148.1:0-8846 GCA_031373465.1 Ilumatobacteraceae bacterium
GCGACTGAGCTCGGCACGGATCTCGTCCATCGGGCGGTTGAGGTCGATCTGCACGGCATCGCCGTCGAGGTGCTCGTCGACGACATCGGGCAGGAATCGTGCCGGATCCGTCTCGAGTTGCTCCAGGAACACGCCATCGCGCGTGATCTTGCCGACCGCTTGCCGATCGGCACTGCACGACACCGCCATCGCGACGGGGCAGCTCGCCCCGTGGCGCGATAGGCGGACGATGCGAACGTCGTGGCAGAAGTACTTGCCGCCGAACTGAGCGCCGATGCCGGTCTGCTGACTGAGCGAGAGGACCTTGGCCTCGAGGTCGAGATCGCGGAACGCGTGACCCTCGATCGATCCGCTGGTGGGCAGGCCGTCGAGGTACTTGGTGCTGGCGAGTTTGGCCGTCTCGACGGCGAACTCCGCAGACGTGCCGCCGATGACGACCGCGAGGTGATAGGGCGGGCATGCGGCGGTGCCCAGCGTCTTCATCTTCTCGAACAGCCACGGCAGCAGAGTCTTCTCGTTGAGCAACGCCTTGGTCTCTTGGAACAGGTCGCTCTTGTTGGCGCTGCCGCCGCCCTTGGCGATGAAGAGGAACTTGTACGCGTCTCCATCGACCGCGGCGATCTTGATCTCCGCCGGCAGGTTGTTGCCCGTGTTCTTCTCCTCGTACATCGTCAGTGGCGCCATCTGGCTGTACCGCAAGTTGGACGTGAGGTAGGTGTTGTAGACACCGCGGGCGATCGCTGCCTCGTCGCCACCGCCGGTGAGCACGAACTGGCCCTTCTTCGCCTTGATGATTGCGGTACCGGTGTCTTGGCACATCGGCAGTATCCCGCCGGCGGCGATGTTGGCGTTCTTCAGCAGGTCGAGGGCGACGAAGCGGTCGTTGTCGCTGGCCTCGGGATCATCGAGGATGTTGCGGAGCTGCTGCAGGTGCGCGGCACGCAGGTAGTGGGCGATGTCTCGCATCGCAGTCTCGGTGATCAGTGTCAAAGCTTCCTTCGCCACTTGAAGGAATGTGCCAGCTGCGGTGTCGAGGGTCGAGACGCCATCTGTTGTCAGGAGTCGGTAGTCGGTGGTGTCGGCGCCGAGTGAAAGAAGCTCGGTGTATGCGAACTCTGGCATGACGTCACGCTAGGGCGGTGGCTGGCTCAAGGCAGCTTCGACGAGCGCTTGCTCGTCGGCTGTCGTCGCAACGCGCGGATGGATCGCACCGTCGGCAACCAGTTCTGCCAGGTCGCTGATGCGCACGTCAGGGCTGAACGACAGCGGCGCGGCGGCTTGATTGACGGTCGGAAGCGTCGGCGACGCGGCGACCAGATCGAGAACCATCCGCTCGTCAGAGGAGCGCTTGGCCCAGTCGTCGGAGTTGGTCTTCAACGCGCTGACGTTCATTGCTGTCGCCCCGATCAACAGCAGCCGTCCCGCCCACAAGGCCGGCGACCCGATACGGGCCAAGTGGTCGACGGCAACCCCGAACGCGGGGATCAACAATGCTGCGCCGATGTAGACGTACCGCGAATTTGCGGCTGTGTCGAGACCGAAACCGCCGCGCTCGACGCCGAGCCCGATGTAGATCAGGACGGCGGTGATGGCCAGCGCCAGCATCAGATCGTGGGCTGCAGGGTTGCGTTGGCGCCAGATCAAGATTGCCAAGGTGGCAACCAGCGATATCCCGACGAGCGATGCAGTCGCGGTGATCCCCTGGAACACGGCTTCGAGGCCGCGATTGACGTACGCCGGCATCTGCGTGAACGAGCGAGACGAGTCGCCTGCGGGATCGCTGCCCCAGAACAACCACCACCAGGCCGACGCCAGCGCGGTGGGAATCGTCGCGATCGCCGCGGCCGTCCAGCGACGCCTGAGCACGGTGAACGCCAGCGTTCCCACGATGAAAAACGGCCCGAAACCCGATGAGGAGACCGCGACGAGCCCGGCAATGACACCCAGGCCGTCCCGGTAGTCGGGTGGCCCGTGGTGATCGATCAGCATGAGGTGCACGAGGAACGCCAGCAGCGACAGGTTGTAGACGAGCTGAATGGCGAAGACGATGTTCTCCCAGCCGCTGCCGAAGAGGGCGAGCGTTCCGGCGAGGATCGTTGCGGTCCAAGGTGTCACCCCGACGCGCAGGCTCAGCTTGCGAACCATCACAACGATGCCGAGGTGGCAGGCCATGGTCGGGACCAAGTACGGCCAGTACGACCCTGTGCCGAATATGGCGTGGATGATTCGGTAGATGATGATGGGGATCGTCATCCAGTGGCCGTCCTGAGCCATGAACAACATGTCGTCGAGCCCGCTGGCCTGATGGACCTTCTCGCGGGTGAACACGAACGCCCAGTCATCGCGGATGAACCATTGTTTCCGGCCGACGAGGTACAGCACAACCACCGAGCCGATGAGCAGGATCCGGAACGCCCACCGGGCGCCGTCGTCGGAAGCCACCCACGCCGCGTCGCGCTTGAAGCGCGCCTCAACGTCCACGGATCACCATGTTCCACCACAAGGCAAGCAGTTGCCTGGCGCTGCGTGCGATCGCAGGCAGACGAAAGAACTGCGACTTGCCGGACGGCCGGAAGTAGTGGTGCACGGGAATCTCGACGAATCGAGCCCCGGCGCGATCGAACGAACGCATCATCTCGACGCAGATCACACCGGTCGACGAGGTGAGCGGGCGATCGATGATCAGCTGGCGGCGGAACAATCGGAAGTCGCAATCGGTGTCGCGGACCTTCAAGTTGAACAGGCGCTTGACGACATGGTGGTAGACCCGTCCGATCACCTTGCGGTGCCACGAGTCGCCGCGACCGATCTTGTATCCCTGGACCACATCGACGTCGTCCGTCGCCAAGGGCACGAGCAGTGCCGCCTCGCCGGCGTCGTACTGGGCGTCGCCATCTGTGTAGAAGATCCACTCGTGCTTCGCTGCGTCGAAACCACTGAGGAGCGCCTGGCCGTAGCCGCCGTTCTTGTCATGGTGGATGACACGCAACCACGGGCGGTCTTCGGCCAGCGAGTCGAGGGCGGCGCGAGATCCATCGGCCGAACCGTCGTTGACGACGATGACCTCGACATCGGCGACCAGTGAGCCGAGCGCGGCGTGGACGTCATCGATCAAGCCGCCGATCGTGGTCTCGTCGTTGTAGCAGGGGAAGATCGCCGAGACGCTTGTCGGACTTGTCATTCGCTCACTCCCGCTAGGGCGCAGCACACGTGCTCGACTTCGTTCCCGGTCAACTCGGGAAAGCACGGCACGCTGATGCACTCCGATGCCCATGCCTCGGATTGCGGACACGGTCCGTGGGCGAGGTCCCGATAGGCCGGTTGTTGAGTTATTGCCAGTGGATAGTGGATCGCGGTTGCGACACCAGCGGCCTCCAGGGCCGCGCGGGCGGCGGCGCGGTCGGAGCTGCGGAACACAGCGAGATGGTAGACGTGATCGGGATGAGCGGACTGCCATCGCAACGCGGGCGCGGCCGTTCGATACTGGGCGACGATCGTTCTGCGCCGTTCGACATCGGCCTTCAACTCGGTCAGCGCCAGGCGCAGCCACGCCGCCTCGAGCTCCGACATCCTGAAGTTCTGGGAGACGTAGTCGTGGACGTACAACTCGCTCATTCCGTGAACTCTCAGTGTTCGAACGCGCTCGGCAATCTCCACGCTGTTGGTGACAACGGCTCCGCCATCACCGATGCCACCGAGGTTCTTGGTGGGGTAGAAGCTGTACGCGGTCGCCACCGATCCCCCGGCGTTGCGGAGGGCTCCGTGTGCTTGAGCCGCATCTTCGATGATCGGTAGATCCGTCGCCGGAAGTGCGGCGGGATAGCCGTACAGGTGAACCACGATCACTGCTTTCGTGCGCGCTGTTCGAGCCGCGGCGACGCTCTCGGTCGTGATGCAAGCAGTGAGAGGGTCGACGTCGATCGCGCGCGGGATTCCGCCGACGGCAGCAACTGCCGATGCTGTGGGCACGGCTGTGAACGCGGGTACCAGTACTTCGTCGCCGGGACCGATGCCTGCCGCACTGAGAGCCAACTGAAGTGCCCCCGCACCCGAGGAAACGGCTACGCAGTGCTGCGTGCCGAGCCATTGCGCGAATTCGGTTTCGAACGCAGACAACTCAGTTCCGAGAAGGAAGCTGCCGCTTGCCGCGATTGCTTCCGCGACTTTCGCGAAATTCGAGGCAAACCGTTGTCCGCGTCGACTCAGGTCGACGACAGGTACCACGAATGACCACGATAGAACGTGGCGGTCTCGCGAAGTCCGATATCGAGCGTGGTCGTTGCCTTCCATCCCAGCGTTTCCGCGATCGTGGTGCCATCGGTGTGAAATGAACCAATGTCGATCCGCTGGTGGTCTGCCGGCCATGCCACGAGCCGCAAACCGCCGTCGCTCGCAGTCGTCTCGATGACTGCTGCGGCGATCTCGGAGAGAGAATGATCGATCACGTTGCCCACGTTGAAGACTCTGCCGATCGCCTCCGGTGCCGTGGACGCCAGCAACGCCTCGACGACATCGGCGACGTACACGCAGTCGCGGCGCTGCGTCCCGTCGCCGAAGATCAGGATCTCCTCGCCCAGCAACGCGTGGCGGATGAACACGGGCAGGAAGCCCAACTCGTCGCTCGTCAACCGCTGACGAGGCCCGTACACATTGGTCAGCCGCAGGCTGGTCGTAGCCATCCCGTACGCCTTGTTGTACACGAGGTGGAGCTGTTCGCCCGCCAACTTGGCGACCCCGTTGACGTCCGTGGGACTGGTCGGGTGCAGCTCGTCGACCGGTGACCGCAGGGGGCGTCCGTAGACCTGGCGCGTCGACGTGTGCACGAGTCGGGCGGTCGGGTTGACACGGCGGAGGGTCTCCAGGAACGACGCGTGGGTGACCGTGTTGACATGCAGATCGCGCAGTGGATCGTGCATCGAAGCAAGGTGGCTGACCTGACCGGCGAGGTTGAAGACGATGTCGGCGTCCTCGACGACCTCGCCAACGACGTCATCGCCTATCTCGGCCACGACTGTCTCGACATCGATGTCCTCGACGTTGCGCAGATCGCCCCCGTGACCGTCGATCAGCGCGTCGACGATGCGCACTGACGCGCCCTGACGGCACAGCTCGTGGGCAAGGTTGGCGCCGATGAAACCCAGGCCGCCAGTGACGACGCACACGGTGGAAGAGAAGTCGCTGCTCGGGGGCATCCCACGATGTTAGAGACCCCCGCATGTAAAGATCGATGACATGGACGACGACGAGTACCAGCGGATGGTCGCCGCAGGTGAGCGGCACTGGTGGTATCGGTCTACACGCTCCTTGTTGGAGTCGTTGATGGTTCCTCACCTCCTGCCGATCGACGGCGCCTCGATCTATCTGGACGCAGGGGGAGGCTCGGGCGCCACCGGGTCATGGTTGGCCGGCAGGGCGACCACGGTGCTCGACGACTTCGAGACGGTTGCCTTGCAAGCGGCCGGTCGCGTTCACCACGGTTACCAAAGCGTGCAGGCCGACATCAACCGGCTGCCGCATCCAACGTCTGCGTTCGATGCGGTGCTGTGCGTGACAGCGCTCTGCCACAGGATGAATCCCGATCCGCAGGCGATCGTCGACGAGCTCGCCCGCGTCACAAAGCCGGGAGGGTCGGTCTGCCTCATGGAGCCTGGTGGGAAACGCCTGTGGCGCGGCCATGACGAGGTCACCCACACTGCGCGGCGCTTCAGCCTTGCGGAGATGCGTTCGATGATCGGCTGCGCAGGCCTCGAGCTCGTGCGCGCAACAGGGGCCTACTCGTTCCTGGTTCCACCTGCGTCGGTGATGGGCGTGATCGAGCGCGGCAAGAACAAGAGTGATGTCGGCCGCAACGAGGGTGGGCTCGGCGGCCTGCTCGGTCAGCTAGCCCGCGTCGAGCGCGGTCTGTTGCAACGGGTCAGTCTGCCGTTCGGGCTCTCTGTGATCGCTATCGGGCGCAAGCCGTCGACGACTAGAGCGTGACGCCGTAGGACTCGTCGAAGAACGCTGCGGCGATGTAGTCGGGGTGCAGGTATCCGAACCCCTTGTCGCCCCAGGTGGTGCCCCAACTGTTGCGGACGATGAATCTGCCGTCGGTGCGATAGCCGACGATGCAGATCGCGTGCCCGCCTCGAACGGTGTTGGCGTGGAACGTGTCGATCTTGCCGTCGTTGGATGCGGCGTTGTCCCACGATGAGTCGACGTTGAACGCAGCCAGGATCGGACCGTTGCTCGCCAGCCAGGTCTTCCAGTTCGACACGTTCTTGTGGAGGTTGAAGTACGCAGCGATCTTTCGCTGCGCGCAGCTGGCATAGAAGGTGTTCTCCTTGCCCGTGTACATCTTGGTCTGGATGTGGAAGGGAAGATCATCCATCAGCGCGACACCCGTCTTGCGAGCCACGTCGACCGCTGCCTTCAGCATGGTCCCGGCTTCCTCGATGAAGCTCTCCGGCCGACTCGTGATGGTGTCGGTCTCCTTGCTCGCCATCCACACGTGTCTCGGCGACAGAAGTTGCTGCTGGGTGATCTTGCCGGCCTGCACCATGTGCCAACGGACGACGCCATCGCCGGTTGCCCAGCCGACGCACGACCCGGTGTTCTCCTGATTGTTGATCTTCCACCAGGGAGCTCGCAGATCCACCGACGCGGGCAATGCGGCGAGTGCGCCGATGCTGCCGGCGGAGATCGAGTCGGCGAGTTGCCAGTCCTGCTCCGTGCCCTTCGAGGGAACGACATTGCAGATGAATTGCTTGACCCGCGCCCTGGTCGCCTTGTTGGCCGCAGCCTTCTTCGATGTCACCCGCTTCTTGACGGCGGGCTTCGCGGCCTTCTTCGATGCTGCCTTCGTTGCCCTTGTTGCCTTTTTTGCTTTCGTGGTCTTTGTCGTCGCCATGGGCGCCTCCTTTGCGTTAGTCCGCATTAGAAGACGTCGCGGCCCGATGCGCAAATACATCTCGGCGCGCTCAGTCGGTCGGGCGGTCCTTCAGTCGCTTCGGGGCTGCTTGGGCAGGGTCGGCGGGCCACTGGTGCTTTGGATATCGGCCGGCCAGTTCCTTGCGCACCATCGCCCATGAACCGGACCAGAACCCCGGAAGGTCGTTGGTGATCTGGATCGGCCGATCCGCAGGGGACAGCAGTTCGATCGTCAGAGGGATGTCGTCGCCGATGGTCGGATGAACGGATGTGCCGAACACGTCCTGCACTCGCACCGACACGGTTGGGTTGTCGCGTTGATAGTCGATCAGCACCGTTCGACCAGCGGCGGTCGTCAGCGTCGGCGGAACCATGGTTGCGAGTTGCATCTGTTGATCCCACGACAACATCGTGGTCAGCACCATCTCGAGATCGACGTTGCCCAAGTCGGCACGGTTCGTGGCGCGATGAAGGAACGGCGCCAGCCACTGATCGAGTGTCGCGACCAGTGCCTTGTCGTCGACGTTCGGCCAATCGTCGCCGAGATGCGCCCTCGCGAATGCCAGGCGCTGACGGAGCTGTTCGGCTCGCTCGGTCCAGTTCAGAACCGCGAGTCGTGTTGAACGAACGCGATCGACAAGAGCCTCGACCGTGGCATCGCCGGGATCCGCCGCACGGAACTGCTCGTCGAGCAGCATCGACCCCAGGCGGACCGTGGTGTGTGCGACGAGGTCGTCGCGCTGCTTGTCCCAGGTGAGGATGGTCTGCCGTTCGACAGCGTCGCCCAGCGAGTCGATGAGGTCGCTGGCGGCGATGCCGGCGCCGATGCGGATCCTGGCGCTGCTGCGATTGCCATCGAGGTCGGCCGCAACGACGAATCGCTCGTTGGCCAGTTCGTCGGTGGGCGCGACCCACGCACCGTTGCCCGTGCGCATCTGAAACTGTCCAGCCTGCCTGCGTCGCACTGCCACGCGGTCGGGAAAGGCGAGGGCAAGTACAGCGCCGGTGTGCTCCGCCGCGACATCGGCGAGATCGATGGACACACCCGCGCGACGGGCGATGTCAGCCGCCCGATCGCGGATGCGGCCGACATCGCGCCTGTCGGCACGCTCGTGATGATCCTGCCCGCACACCACCCGTACCCGGAGGGCGAGATCGGAGGGCAGCTCGTCCGCCCTGCCACGCAGGACGTCGCGCTCATCGAGGACGGCGGCGATCACGCAGGCAAGCCCTTTGTCGTCCTCGGGCGCGGCAACGACCATCCGTGCCAGACGTGGGTGCAGCGGCAGCGCGAGCATCGATCGTCCTGTTGATGTCGGCACGCCGGCGGGGTCGAGAGCACCGAGCGAGCGCAGCAGCTCGTGAGCGTGCTGCAACGCGCGTGCAGGAGGGGGATCGATGAACCGCAGGTCGCCGATCGCGGTGCCCCACACGGCGAGCTCGAGCGCGACGCCGGCGAGGTCGACCTGGGTGATCTCGGCCTCCAGATGGGCCCGACGAGTCGCATGCTCGAGTTTGCTCCACAAGCGATAAGCGACGCCGGGCTCGGTGCGGCCGGCGCGACCCGCACGCTGATCGGCGGACGCGCGACTGGTGCTGATCGTGGTCAGTCGGGTCATGCCATTGCCGACGTCGTGTCGCGGCACGCGCGCCAGTCCCGCATCGATCACGATCCGCACCCCGCTGACCGTCAACGACGATTCGGCGATATCGGTACTCAGCACGACGCGCCGTCGACCGCTGGGCGAGGGCGCCAGCGCTAGATCCTGTTCGGCGAGGGACAGCGCGCCGGCGAGCGACCGCAGGTCCACGTCGGGTGCAACACGGTCTGTCAGGAACTGCTCGACGCGCCGGATCTCCCCAATGCCGGGAAGGAAGACCAGCACGTCGCCGGGCTCCTCGGCGAGCGCGCGCAGGACTGCCTCACCCGTGGCTTG
>JANMMQ010000153.1:0-14092 GCA_031373465.1 Ilumatobacteraceae bacterium
CGGGCCGGCTCGACGCGGAGCACGGTGACGGGCACGACCTTGTCGTTCACCCACACCTGGCTCATGGCGATTTTCTCGCCAACGATCGCTTTCAGTGCCATATCGGCAGCCTTTTCGGGTCAGACCCGGTTGCCCGGGCATCGGTCGTACACGCAAATGCTCCGCAGGCCCATGACGGCCGGCGGAGCACCGGATTCAGTTCTTGCTGCGAGGTCCCCCCGTCCACACTTCTGGGGGCGCACACAGACTTCGGTTGAAGGCACGCCGGATGGCGTACACGAGGATCTGACTCTATCGGACCTGGCAGCGCGTGCCAACCCTGATTGGGAGGCCGCTCGATCGGCTACGTTCGGCACATCATGAAGCACCAGTGCGCCGGCTCGGCCGCCAATCGCGGGTTCTGGAAATGCCGAGCCTGAAGCGATTCCTCATCGGCAAGCCGATTTCGTCGGAGGAACAAGAGCATCAACGCCTGCGCAAGCTGATCGCACTACCGATCTTTGCGTCGGACGCCATCTCCTCCACGGCCTACGCGACAGACGAGATCCTGGTCGTCTTGCTGCTGCAGGCCGGCGTCGGCGCGGCGGCGTTCAAGCCGCTGGTCCCCATCGCCATCATCGTCTGCATCCTCATGGCCATCGTGGTGATGAGCTACCGCCAGACCATCCACGCCTACCCGTCCGGCGGAGGTGCGTACGTGGTCAGCAGAGAGAACCTCGGCGTCGTGCCTTCGCTCGTCGCCGGTTCGTCCTTGCTGGTGGATTACATCCTCACGGTGGCCGTCAGCGTGGCCGGCGGCGTGTTGGCCATCCGAACGGCAACGGGTTTCGACCACAAGTACACGGTGCCCGTCTGCCTCCTGTGCGTGCTGATGATGACCGTGGTCAACCTTCGCGGGGTCAAAGAGAGCGGGGCAGCGTTTGCAGGGCCTACGTACTTCTACATCCTGATGTTGCTGATCTTGCTCTCGACGGGTCTGTACAGGGTGTTCGTGCAGCACCTCGGCCCGATTCCGGAGAAGTTGTTGTCGAAGGACGCCATCGAGATCGCGAAGAAGACGCAAGCTCTCAGTCTGTACATGCTGCTGCGTGCCTTCTCCTCGGGAGCCGTCGCTCTGTCGGGTGTCGAAGCCGTGTCGAACGGTGTGCCCTCCTTCCAGAAGCCTGAGAGCAAGAACGCGGCAGCGACCCTCGTGTGGATGGGCGGCATCCTCGGCGTCTGCTTCCTCGGTGTCTCGGTGTTGGCATCGAGGTTGAAGCCGTACCGCGGTCCAGAAGACGGCAATGGTCTCGGTCTCATGGCCCAGCACATCTACGGCGGCAAGGGAATGATGTTCTGGTTGACGATGGTGGCCACCTTCGCGATCCTGATCCTGGCCGCCAACACTGCCTACGCAGGGTTCCCCGGGCTCGCGTCGATCATCGCCCGTGACGGATTCCTTCCCCGCCAGTTCTTCAACCGCGGCGCCCGGCTGGTGTTCTCCAACGGTGTGATCTTCCTGGCGGCTATCGCCAGCGTCTTGATCATCGTCTTCAACGGCGACATCTCGAAACTGATACCGCTCTATGCGTTCGGCGTTTTCACGGGCTTCACGCTGAGCCAGACCGGGATGGTCAAACACCATCTCAAACACAAGGTCGGCAGATGGCGGATGAGTTTGGCGATCAATGCAGTCGGCGCGGCGTCGACAGGTTTGGTGGCCTTGATCGTCGTGGTCTCGAAGTTCACCGAGGGAGCCTGGGTGCCTGCCGCGCTCATTCCCATCATGGTCCTTGCGTTCCGCTCCATCGGCAAGCACTACAAGAAGAGCCGCGGCGCGGTCGTGGCCCCGCCCGGCTACAGAGCCCCGCGGGAAACTCACACCATGGTCGTGCTCGTCGGCGGTGTCAACAAGGGCGTGCTGCGCGCTGTTCAATACGCAAAGTCGCTGCACCCCGATCGGATCATGGCCGTCACGGTGGCCAGCAACGACGAGGAGCGCAAGGCGGTCGAGGACCAATGGAAGGCGTTCGAGGTACCGATCGAACTGCACACCGTGTATTCGCCATACCGAGAGCTGACCCGCCCGATCCTGAAGTTCATCGACGAGCTCGACGATCAGCACAGCGACGACATCATCACAGTCGTCATCCCCGAGTTCGTCACCTCGATGGGGACCCAGTGGTTGCACAACGGCAGCGCCTTTGCCCTCAAGGCGAAACTTCTCTATCGTCCGCACACCGCGGTTGTCTCGGTACCGATCCATACGATGGGCGATCACACGGAAGAGGAGTAGGAGCGTCGAGTATGCATGTCATTGTTGTCGGCTGTGGCCGAGTGGGCTCCGAGGTCGCCCTCAACCTCGTTGCTGCGGAGCACGACGTCATCGTGATCGATCGCAAGCTCGAGGCCTTCCGCCGCCTCGGTGACGATTTCAAAGGCACGACGATGGTAGGCGTGGGTTTCGACCGCGACGTGTTGACCGAGGCCGGCATCACACCGGACTGCGCGGTCGCTGCGGTCACCAGCGGCGACAACTCCAACATCCTCATCGCTCGCGTGGCGCGCGAAACGTTCGGTGTCAAACATGTCGTGGCTCGCATCTACGACCCGCGCCGGGCCTCGATCTACGAGCGGTTGGGGATTGCCACCGTGGCCTCTGTGGCGTGGACCAGCGCCCGGGTGCTGCGACACCTGCTGGCGTCGGAGACCACCCCGGATTGGATCGATCCGTCGGCGAAGTTCACCATCGTCGAGCGACGTGTGCCCGCAGCCACAGCCGGCATGGCGTTGGCCAAGCTCGAAGCGGAAACCGGGGGCCGGGTCGTCGTGTTGGCCCGGTTCGGCGCGGCGTCGATCCCGCCACCGGGAACCCTGCTACAGGAGGACGACGTGCTGCACATCGTCGTGCCCGCCGACGACACCGCGCCGCTCGATGCAGTGCTGTACCACAAAGAGGGATCGGATTCATGAACGTGATCATTGCCGGAGCCGGCAGCGTTGGTCGGTACATGGCCGGCCAGCTGCAGGACTCAGGCCACAGCGTGACGCTGATCGACAACGACAGCGTCGTCGTCGCCCAGGGGCGTGCCACACGCACGCCCGTCGGCGTGACCTGGTGTCTGGGTGATGCCTGCGAGGTGGCCACACTCACGTCGGTCGGCGCCGCGCAGGCCGACGTCGTGGCCGCGGTTACCGGCGACGACGAAGACAATCTGGTCGTGTCGCTGCTCTCCAAGCAGGAGTTCGCCGTGCCTCGGGTCGTGGCCCGCGTCAACAACCCGAAGAACGAGTGGATGTTCAACGACATGTGGGGCGTCGACGTCTCCGTTTCGACTCCTCATCTGCTGACCGGTCTCGTCGAAGAGGCCGTCACCGTCGGGTCGTTCGTGCGCTTGCTCAGCTTGGAAGGGGGCAAGGCCCGTCTCGCCGAGGTCACCCTGGCCGCCGGCTCGCCGGCCATCGCCAAGGAGCTCACCAACCTCGGCCTGCCGCGCGAGTCGACCGTCGTCGCCGTGTTGCGCGACGGGCACGTCGTCGTCCCCCGCGGCGACACGGTCCTGCATCAAGGTGACGAGGTTCTGGTGTTGGTCACGGGCGGGGTGGAAGACGACGTGCGACGAGCGCTGGTGGGCTGACGATGTCGTTGCTCCGTCGCAAGCATGAGAACGTGCCGCCCGACACGATCGAGCCGCCGAAGTCCACGCCCATCTCCGAGACGCAGCCGCGCCAACATGTCTCCATCAGCGGAAGGGTGATTCGCATGACGGCGCGCCCAACCTCCGGACAACCGGCTCTGCTTATCTCGATCTCCGATGACACCGGCACCGTCACCGCGGTGTGGACAGGTCGCAGAGAGATCGGCGGCGTCACGCTCGGGCGCAAGATAGCGATCAACGGCGTGCCCGTGATGCGCGGTGACCACCTCGAGTTCACCAATCCCAACTACACGCTGCTGCCTCGCTGATCCCCTGTGGGTCGAGCGATACGCTCGGCGCGTGCAGTGCGAGCAGGCGTGGATCACCACGCGCGACGGCGTCAGGCTCGCCGCCGATATATACCTGCCAGACAAGGCCGGTCCTGCGGCCGTCCTGCTCGAAGCACTGCCGTATCGCAAGGATGATCTGACGGGCGAGTCCCACTCGGATGACTACCTCCGGCTGTGTGAAGGAGGCTTTGCGGTGTGCCGGCTGGATGTGCGCGGCACCGGTTCGTCAGCCGGCAGAGCGACCGACGAATACCCGTTGTCCGAGCTCGATGACCTGGCCGACGTCATCGCCTGGCTCGCCGGGCAGCCGTGGAGCAACGGTCGCGTCGGGATGTTCGGCTACAGCTACTCGGGGTTCAACTCGTTGCAGGTGGCGTGCGAACGCCCGCCCGCACTCGGTGCGATCTGTGCCATCTACGCCACCGACGATCGTTACACCGACGACGTGCATTACATGGGGGGCGCCCTGCGCGCGATCGACCTCGTCGACTACTGCCACTACATGGTCCCAATGAACGCCTTGCCCCCTGTCCCGGCGGTGTGGGGCGATGGATGGCGCGACGAGTGGTTGGCGCGAATCGACGAGCACGAGCCGTGGTTGCTGCGATGGATGCAGGAGCAGCTCGACGGCCAGTACTGGCGACACGGTTCGGTACGTCCCGACTACGCCCGAATCGAGTGCCCGACGATGATCGTCGCCGGATGGGCGGACGGCTATCGCAACAACACGTTTCGGACGTTCGAGCACTTGCGGTGTGAGAAGGAGCTGCTCGTCGGCCCGTGGAGCCACATGGCTCCCGCGACCTCACTGCCCGGCCCTCACATCGACCTCGTTCCGGAGATGTCCACGTTCTTCGGTCGGTGGTTGCGGGACGACCCGAGCCACCCGCGTCCTCCGATTCGGGTGTTCGTACGGCATGCCACCAAGCCGGAGCCCGACCTCGCTGTGCATTCGGGCGAATGGCGATACGAAGCGACCTGGCCCGCCGAGCGGATGGAGCCGACCACTTTGTACGACGGTCGCCGGCGATCGCTGACCACCAGACCTGATACAGGAGTGGCAGCTTGGAACTCATGCGCCGGCGGTTTGCCGTGGGGCCAACCACTGGACCAACGAGGCGACGACGCCTGGTCGTTGACGACCGATTGGCCGGTTGACGAGACGACGGAGGTGCTCGGCACCGTCGTCGTAAAGGCGATGGTCACCTCGAACCAGCCTGTCGCCTACTTCTCCGTCAAGCTGAACGACGTGTGGCCCGACGGCACGTCGTCGCTGGTGACCCGAGGGCTGCTGAACCTCAGCCACCTCGTCGATCCACCGCGGGCACTCGAGCCACACCAGCCCTACGACGTCAAGGTCGAGATGGAGGCGACATCGTGGGTGTTCGTCCCCGGCCACTCGATTCGTCTCAGCGTCGCCGGAACCGATTGGCCGAACACGTGGGTTCCGCCGAATCCCGTCACTCTCGAAGTCACGTCGTTGCAGATGCAACTACCCGTGATGCGGACTGGTGGCAGCGGTGTCCCCGAGTTCGTCGCTGTCGAGCCTCCAACGGGGGGCAAGAGCGACGCTGTCTGGCACATCGGCCATGACGTGTTGGGCCGAGTGACGAACCTGTCGACCAGGTACGGCGGTACGTACGACGCACGCCACGGTGGCAGCGTCAGCGATCACTACGAGGGCTTCGTCACCATGCCCGTCAACGACCCTGCCAGGGCGAGCGCCGGCGGCACCGTTCGCTTCGAGATCGATTGGCCGGAGGCGAGCGTCGCGGTCGAGTCGCGATTGAAGGTGGTCAGTGATGCCGACGACTTCCACGTCGACATCGAGCTCGACGCGTACGAATCCGGAACGCTTGTCCGCGACCGTCGCTGGTCAGAGCGGTTCCCCCGCCGCCTGGCGTAGTAGGCGCGCAGCGTGGCAGGCGACTCCGTCGATGAGCATCGGGTCGTCGTTGGTACAGGCGTCAGCGATGCCCAAGCGCTCGGCCTCACCGCTCTGGTAAAGGGGACAGCGTGGATGAAAGCGGCATCCGACGGGTATGTGCGTGGGATCCGGCGCCTCGCCGGTGAGGATCTGCTGCTCGACCCTGTCGTGTTCGGGTACGACGGACAGCAATGCCTTGGTGTACGGGTGTTGGGGCGATTCGAGGATCTGTTCGGTCGTGCCGACCTCGACGATCCGCCCGAGGTACATCACCGCAACTTTGTCGGCGATGTTCCACGCCAGGCCGAGATCGTGGGTGACGACCAGGATGGTCATGCCGCGCTCGCGCGACAGACCGAGCAACAACTGCAATATCTCGCCGCGGACCGAGGCGTCGAGAGAGGAGACTGGCTCATCGGCCACGAGCAAGCTCGGCTGCAGCACCATGGCCCCCGCGATCACTACGCGTTGACGCTGACCACCCGACAACTCGTGAGGGAAGCGGAGGAAAAACTGCTCTGGCGGGCGTAGGCCGCAATGCGACAGAGCCGCCGCGACCCGTGCCTCTTCGTCGGCACGTTCGCGGTGGATCCGCAGGCCTTCGGCAACGATCTCGTAGATCGAGTGCCGAGGGTTGATGCTGCCTGTCGGGTCCTGAAAGATGAGTTGAGCCTTGCGACGGTATGCCCGCAACCCCGCGTTGGATGTCGGCAGCGGCGAGCCCTCGAAGCTGATCGACCCACCTGTCAGCGACTGCAGACCGAGCACGGCCCGGGCGAGGGTCGTCTTGCCGCAGCCGCTCTCACCGACCAGAGCAACGACCTCGCCAGGCTCCAGGCTGAGATCAACGCCGTCGACGGCTCGTACGGGCAGGTCACCGCGGTGGCGCGCACGATAGGTGACCTTGGCGCCCGACACCTGCAACAGGGGCGTGGTCACAACTTGATGCACGCTGCCTCCCACCCTGGCTCGAGCTCGCGAAGCTCGACATCGACCAGCGTGCATTCCTCCGAGGCGATCGGACAACGGGGATGGAAGGGACAACCGCGCGGCACAGCCGCAGGATCGGGTGGATCGCCGGCCAGCCCGGACGGCGCGAGGCGAGACGACGGATCCCCGATCGTCGGGAACGCGGCCGCCAGTGCCCTGGTGTACGGGTGTTGGGCGCCACGCAGCATCTCCCTCGCCGGACCGGTCTCGACCAGCCGTCCGGCGTACATCACCGCCAACCGGTCCGCGACCGTGGAGAGCACCGACAGGTCATGTGTGATGAAGATCATCGCCAGCCCGCGATCACGTTGCAGATCGGACAGCAGCTGCAACACCTGTGCCTGAACCATCACATCGAGTGCCGTGGTCGGCTCATCCGCGATCAACAACTGCGGGTCGCAGGCAAGCGCCATCGCGATCATCACCCGCTGCTTCTGCCCGCCCGACAGTTCGTGCGGATACGCGTCGCGCCGCCACCTCGGGATGCCGACCTGCTCCAGCAGATCGACAACTTTGTTGGACCCACTGTGCGTCTCGATCGCCTCCTGGATCTGCTGACCAATCCGTCTCACCGGATTGAGAACATGTTGTGCGCCCTGGAACACGACGGCGGCCTCTGCCCAACGCACCGCGCGCAGCTGGCCCGGTTTCATCGCCAGCACATCCTCGCCTGCCAACGTGACCGAGCCGGTGACAATGGTGCCGGGCGGAACGAGACGCAGCAGTGCCATCGTCAATGAGGACTTGCCGCTGCCGCTCTCGCCCGCCAACCCCAACGTCTCACCGGCACCCAACTGCAGCGACACGCCGCGCACAGCTGGGATCCGCCCATGCATGGTCCGGTAGGTGACGTGCAAGTCCTTGACCTCGAGCAATGGCTGGCTCATCGTCCGACCAACCTCGGGTCAAAGATCCGCTCCAATGCATTGCCGACCAAGGTGAACGCGAGGACGATGCCAATGATGCACAGGCCCGGCGGCAGGTAGTACCACCAGGCATTGAGGGTCAAGGCCCCGCTCCTCTGCGCGCCATCCAGCACCTTGCCCCAGCTCGGCGAGAAGCGGTCGCCGAGTCCGAGGAAGGCAAGCGTGCTCTCGGCCAGAATCGCGCCAGGCACGATCAACGATGCGTTGGCGATGATCAATGGCGCAACACCGGGCAGCACGTGACGCGTGATGATGTGGCGGCTCGAAGCACCCAGGGCGGTGGCTCGCTCGACATACCCGCGTTCGCGCAACGACAGCACCTGGGCACGGATCAGTCGCGAGCCGCCGGCCCAGAAGGTGCCGCCGATCACCAACGCCATGATCGTCGGCGACCGGCCGAGCAGGAGAGCCAACACGATCGCCAGCGGGATGAAGGGCAACACGAGGAAGAAGTCGTCGATGGCCAGCAGCACCCTGCTGATCCAGCCCTTGGCATACCCGGCGATCAGTCCGAGGATCGACCCGACCAGTACCGCAACCACCGTGGCCAACACGCCGATGTACAACGAGACGCGAGCGCCCCACAACAGCAAGGCGAACACGTCGCGGCCGATCTCGTCGGTGCCCAGCCAGAACTTCCCACTCGGCGCCGCCATGTCGGGGTTGTTACGTCCGGCCGACGCTTGTAGTTCACTGCGATCGGCGAACAGCGGCGCGGTGAGGGCCATCGCGATGAACAAGGCGAGCAGGGCCATCCCGATCATGGCGGTTCGATCGCTTCGCAGCTGTCGCCACACGCGGCGAGCGGACTGCCTGCGGCGTCTCGACGTTGCCGAGCTCATGCGCCGACTCGGATGCGCGGGTCGAGCATCGTCAACACGACGTCGGCGAAGATGTTGAAGGCGATGACTGCGACGCTCGAGAACATGAACAGCGCCTGCATCATCGGTAGGTCGGTGTTGCCGATCGCCTGATACGTAGCCAGGCCGAGACCGGGGTAGGAGAAGACGGTCTCGGTTGTGATGGCGCCGCCGATGATGAAGCCGAAGCCGATGGCGATCAGCGACACGGATGGCAGCAGAGCGTTCGGCACAGCATGGCGACGCATGACGTCGCGATCACGGAGACCCTTGGCGCGTGCTGTCGTGAGGTAGTCCTCGCGGAGTGTGTCCAGCATCGACGTGCGCATGATCAACGAGTACGAACCGAGATAGCCCAAGGTCAGCGTCGCCACGGGCAGTACGAGATGACGGGCACGGTCCACGATGGCATCGAACCCCGAGTAGTTCGCCGCGGGATCGCGAACACCACCGGTTGGGAACCAGCCGAGTTTGGCGCCGAGAAAGGCCAGGAACAACATGCCGAGGAAGAACTCAGGCGTGCCGTACAGAGCCATCGTTGCCGGGGTGCTGACCTTGTCGAAGCGACCGCCGCGCATCCACCCGGCGCGGATGCCGATCCACAACCCGATGCCGATCGTCAGGACGGTGGAGATACCGACCAACAGCAGCGTGTTGGGCAGGCTGTCGAGGATCTCGCGGCTGACCGGTTTCGTCGAGTCGAAGCTGCGTCCGAAATCGCCGCGCAGCGTGCGGCTCATGTAGCGGGTGAACTGGTCCCACTTGCTGCCATCGAGGCCGAAGCGCTTGATGATGGCAGCGCGTTGATCGGTGCTGAGCTTGCTTCGACCTCTGTATCTCGCCAATGGGTCGCGATCGACGACACGAAACAGGAAGAAGTTGAAGACCAGCACCATCGCCAGCAGGACAATGGCATCGGCCAGTTTCCTGACCACCAACCGCAGGTTCACGACCTATTCGCGCTCGTCGAGGCTTCCCTTGCGGCGAGAACGGAACCACAGTCCACCGCCGGCGATGGCCACCGCGGCGACGCCGGCCCCTGCCCACAAGGCGGCGTTTCCACTACTGCTGGAGCTACCGCCGTTCTTCTGACGCAACTCGAGATAGGCGGGAGAGGTGTTGGTGAACAGCACGGGCCCGGTGTCGACTGGCTGACGTACGAAGTTCTCCCATCGATCGGAGCGGATGGCCTGAAGGTTGTCGTACTTGTACAACACCGCGTACGGGGCATCCTCGTAGAAGATCTCGAGCATCTTCTGGACGATCTCGTGCCGCTTGGTGGGATCCAGTTCCACGTGCTGCTGCTCGTACAACTTGTCGTATTCGTCGTTGCACCAGTTCGCGTCGTTGTACCCGACAGCCTCCGAGTCCGTCGTGGCCTGCGCCTTGGTGAAGTAGCTGAGCTCCGCATCAGGATCGACGAATGGCACCCATCCCCACGTGAACAGGTCGAACTCGTTCTGCCCGAGGACGGCGGTCAGCGCGTCGTCGTCCATGCTCGAGACAGTCGTGGCAATGCCTACATCCTTGAGCCAACCGGTGATGAAATCGGTGTTCTGCCCGCCGTCGCCCTCGGTGCGATCGAAGTAGCGCAGCTTCAGTTCCTTGCCGTCCTTGTCCCGCACGCCGTCGCCGTTGGTGTCTTTCCACCCGGCTTCGTCGAGCAGCGCCTTTGCCTTGTCAGGGTCGTACTTGTACAGCTTGCCGTCCGGCACTTTGAGGTCCCATGACGGATCGGCAGAAGGCACGATCGCCGTGCCGGGGATGCCATGACCGACCAGGGTCTTCTCGACGAGCAGGTCACGGTCGATCGCGTAGTTGATCGCTTGGCGGACCTTCTTGTCGGTGAGCGCCGGGTTGCCGTCTCCCGGCGACGACGAGCACCCAGAGTTCATCGACAGTTCGCTGAACCCCCCTTGGTTGCCGGCGATGCCCGTGATCACCTTGCTGTCCTCGAGACTGGCGTAGGACTGCTCGGGGACTCCGTCGAGAGCGTCGATTTCGCCGCTCTTCAATGCCTGGAACTCCGCATTGGCGTCGGCGTAGAAGCGGAAGATCACCTCGTCCATCGCGGGCTTCTTGCCGAACCAGTTCGGGTTCCTGACAAGTCGGGTGAAGTCCTTCTGCACCTCGCCGAGCATGAACGGCCCCCCGCCGATCTTGTCCTCGGCCGCGTAGTTGGGCAGATCGTCGGCGGACACCTTCTCGTAGATGTGCTTCGGGATGATGTAGACACCAAGGTTTGGCAGGCGCGGATCCGGAACCGAGGTGGTGATCTCGAGGGTCGTCGGGTCGACGATCTTGGCCGTCAGACTGGCCGTGATGGTGATGTGGCTGTTCCACTGCTCCTCGTTGGCGCGATCAATCGTGTACTTCACGTCGTCTGCCGTCATCGGCTCGCCGTCGCTCCACTTCATCCCGCTACGCATCTTGTATGTCCACGTGAGCTTGTCGGCGCTGCTGGTCCAACTCTCGGCCATGCTCGGCTGCGCGGAGAAGTCCTTGGCGGCCATGTCGGTCAGGAAGGGCCAGATCAGGTTCCACACCTCGTAGTCGATGACCAATCCGCCGACCGTGACGTTGAGCGAATCGACGTTCTGCAACTGCCCGACCGTGAACGTGACCTTCTTGTCCCCGCTGGCTCCTGCAGTCGTGGGCACGGTGACCACCGCACCGAGCAGTAGCACCGCAAACAGCAAACGTCGCATCCGAGCCTCCCCAGGAACTGATTGCGACCGAGTATGTCACAGCGTGTGGCACGAATATTCCACCGGGCGTAGGCTCCAGAATCGTGGAACCAGGAACCCAGCACCTCGGCCAGGCCACCAATCACGCGGCCGTGTTTCAACGCGACGGCGTGGCCGTGGTGCGCCACGTGCTCGATCAGGCACAGCTCGACGAGCTTGCTGCAGCGGTCGACGAAAACCTTGCCTCGCCAGGACCGTGGGCCAACGACTACACCCCTCCGGGTGGGACAGGCCGATTCTTCGGCGACTACGTGAATTGGGAACGGATCGAGGGCTATCGCAACGCCGCCCTGCACGGACCTCTGCCGCAACTGGCGCAAGCACTGCTAGGCGAGACACCACGGTTCTTTCACGAACACATCCTTGTGAAGGAACAGGACACCCAAGAGGTCACGCCCTGGCATCACGACGAGCCCTACTACTGCATCGACGGTGCGACCAACGTCAGCTTGTGGGTACCGCTCGACCCTGTGCCGAAGTCCGCCGGCGTGGAGTTCATCGTCGGATCCCACCTGTGGGGCCGCCGCTTCGTGCCGCGGAAGTTCGTCGACCAGACCGCCTACGTCGACGACGTCAGCGACTTCGAACTGGTGCCCGACATCGAGGCCGTGCGCGACCAGCACGAGATCGTCTCGTTCGACATGCAGCCCGGCGACGTCATCGCGTTCCACTACCGCACGCTCCACTCGGCACCTGGTACGGCCGGCCGCACCGCGCATCGGCGGCGAGCAGTGAGCTTCCGTTACCTCGGTGCAGATGCCCGATTCGCCACCAGGCCGTGGCTGCACTCACCGCCGTACGAGCCGATCGAGCCGGGCCAGCCGCTCGACAGCGAGCGCTTCCCGCTTGTGTCCGTCTAAGCGACGCGAGCGGAATGCGCGGCCCTGCATGATCGCTATGAGTCGGGTGGGCGCTGGCCCAAGACCACGCTGACATCGAGCGGCTTGCCACCTCGAACAATCGAAACCGTGGTCTTGTCCCCCGGTGCCAGGTTGCGGATGGTGGCGATCAGGCCGGCCTGACCTGTGATCGGCTCTCCGTCGACTGCTGTCACGACATCTCCCACCTGGATGCCGGCCTTGTGGGCCGCGGAGCCGACCACGATTTCGGAGACCAATGCCCCGCTGCCACCATCCGTGCGCCGGTCGAGTTGCACACCGAGGTATCCAGACGTGGCCGTCAGTCCGTTGGCCTGGTCACGTAACCGGTCGATCTCCGGCAGCAGTTCGGCGGCCGAGATCGCGAAGCCAAGTCCGTTGGCTGTCGAGCCCACGCCTGTCGACGAGACGAGCGTAGTGATCCCGACCACGCGCCCGACAGCGTTGACCAATGGCCCACCCGAGTTGCCCGACGACACCGCTGCATCCGTCTGGATCAACCCTTTGAGCGAACCCGACTCGGTGTTCAACGTTCGACCGAGAGACGAGACGATTCCCAAGGTCACCGTGGGATCGCCGTCGAGGTCGAGCGCATAGCCGATGGCCAAGACCTCGTCGCCGAGACGGATGTCATCCGGAGCGGCGAAGGTGGCCGGGCTCATTCCCGTCGTGTCGACACGCAAGAGCGCAAGGTCTCTGGCAGGGTCAGATGCCACGACAGCGGCTTCGCGAGGCTCGCTCTCGCCGTTGAGCCGCACGTGCACCGTCTTGGCATCTCCGACGACGTGGGCGTTGGTCACGATCTCGCCATCGGCGGTCACGATCAGACCGGTGCCGACACTTTCGCCGAATCGCCCATCCTGAACAAGGTTCGACTGCACCGCAACCACGCTCGGCGCCAGGTCGTTGGCGATGGCCTCGACATCGAGTCGGGGGAAATCCCCGGCGCGTGGCTTGACGACGTTGATCCCGAGTGTCGAAGGTTTCCGTAAAGGCGCGGCGCGTTGCTCGGCCCATTGGACGCCGATCAACGCGCCGACCAGGCCTGCCAGCCAGACGATCATCACCATTCCGATTGCCAGGAGCACCTGCCTGCCCGGCAGCCCGAAGAGGTGGCGACGAGGGTCGGCGGGGCCCGGCTGATCGCTGCGAGGCGCGCCGATGTCAGGTGGTGGAAGATTCGATTCGATGATGAGTTCTATCGGCACATCCGGCCGACGCCGTGAGGCACCAGTCTCAGCCGATCGTGAAAGCGGAAGAATCCCGCCGAGCACTGCCCGACGGGATCCTGTCTTGGTTCCCCAGAACTCACCGCCGAGCGGCGGCCAGATCAGCCGACTAGATCAGCTCGACTGGATCTTGATCTCGATGTCGACACCGGCAGGCAGTTCGATGCGCTGCAGGCTGTCGATCGTCTTGGCATTGGGATCGATGATGTCGATCAGGCGCTTGTGGACGCGCATCTCGAAGTGCTCGCGTGAGTCCTTGTCGATGTGCGGCCCGCGGATGACCGTGTAGCGGTGCTTGTCTGTCGGCAAGGGGATCGGACCACGCACCGTCGCACTGGTGCGGGTGACGGTCTCGACGATCTTGCGCGTCGACTGGTCGATGATCTCGTGGTCGAACGCCTTGAGGCGGATACGGATGCTTTGTGCCATGAGGGGTGTCAGCTCACTTCGTGATCTTGGTGACGCGGCCGGCGCCGACGGTGCGGCCGCCTTCGCGGATCGCGAACCGCAACCCTTCGTCCATGGCGATCGGTTTGCCCAACTCGACCGTGATCGCCACATTGTCACC
>JANMMQ010000171.1:0-13970 GCA_031373465.1 Ilumatobacteraceae bacterium
CCAGTACCGCCGCCCTCGCCCGCTGTGATGAACACCATGTCGGCACCCTTGAGGACTTCCTCGATCTCTTCGCGATGCGTCTCGGCGGCGTTGCGTCCCACATCGGGGTCGCTGCCGGCGCCGAGGCCGCGTGTGAGATCCCGACCGATGTCGAGCTTGACGTCGGCGTCGCTCATGAGCAGCGCCTGCGCGTCGGTGTTGACTGCGACGAACTCGACCCCCTTTAGACCCGCGTCGATCATGCGGTTGACGGCGTTGACACCACCGCCGCCGACGCCGATCACCTTGATGACCGCGAGATAATTTTGAGGTGCGCCTGCCATCAGGGAAGCCTCCGTAGTACTGGTTGGCGGGTGGATTGAGGCATGTCAACGCCTGTTTGGCCAAGTCTCGCACGTCCGAGGCCATAATCGGTGGACATCATTTGATCATCAGCACGCTGTGCGCGAAATCTCCGACGTAGAGACGTCGAGTGCGCAGACCGCGTCGAGGCCGCCACGCACTTCGGAAAGCAGGCGGACGAGTTTCGCCGACATGTCGGTGGCCGGGCCGAGTTGGACCTCGACTTTTTCGCCGAGTTGCAAGGTCAGGTCACCGGCTGTGGCGTCAACCCCGATAGACCTGGTCAGTGCCCTGATTTCGCTCGGAAGCGCAATTGCCAGCTGGCCGGCGGAGGCGAATGGACGCCCGGCGAACTGGCCGCGCTCGACATCGGGGTTGGCGCCTGTGATCAGCATGTAATCGATAGGAACTCCGTCGACCACGTCGAGGACGCGGCCGTCCCGATCGATCACCCGGAATTTGCCGTCGGACCCTGCGAACGTGGCGATCGGCTTGCGCTCGCGGATATCGATGAACACCGTGTGAGGGAACTGGGTCGACACACGGGCCGACTCGACCCACGCGATGTTCTCCAGTTGGCGCTCGACACTTCGGGTGTCGACGAGCAGGATCGCCTCGCCGCGCATCCCATCGACGATCGAGGACAACTGCCGCGGATCGGTGTAGACGGCGCCCTGCACCTCGATGGTCCGCACGTCGAACAGCGAAGAGGCCAGCACGGCCACTGCACCGACCAGCACGAGGAGGATGGCGGCTGCGATGGCCACCCAGATCAGCCGTTTTTTCCCCTTGGCCCGGCGCACCGCGATCCGCCTGGCGCGCACCCTCGGATCAATCGATCCCGACGAGCGGGCCGGCAGGGCCTCGATGCTGCCGCTCTCGTCGAGGTCGTTGATGATGATCGTCGAGCGGCCGCCGGTGCTGTCGTCGCCGGTATGCACCTCGCGAAGACGGGACCCGGACTCCTCGTCGAGATACAGGGCGTCGGGGCGATCGTCATCGCCGATCACGATCACCTTGCGTTCCGCGTTGGGTGTTGCAGCGGGTGCCGGAGTCTCCGACGCCTTCGGTTCGGTGTCGAGCGCGATCGTGGTCGACGACGTCAGCGCATCAGTCGGGTCCGAGGGCGCGGTCTGGTCGAGCCCGCCAGTTTCGTCGGCAGCCGTCTCTCTGTCCGGCTCGTCTGCGTCTTGGTCGTCTGCATCTGGATCGACGTTGCCAACCGTGTTGTCGGCGCTGTCACCGAGACCGAGCATTCGATCGATCGATGGGTCGTCGAAATCAATCGCCTCGGCGTCCTGGGCCGAGAACGCTGCTAGCAGTTCTTCGAGCACGACATCGGGCACGTCGTCCGAATCCGGCTTGCCCGGGTTCGGCATCTGCTGCCCCGGCCGATGCGTACGGTCAGCCACGGGCCGAACCCTTCGGTTGCACGAGGTCGGCGTCGCCGAAACCAACGAGGCGAACCTCACTGCGCAGTTCGAACCCGGTCTCCGTCGCAACCCGATCGCGAACGAGATCGATCACCGCCTTCACATCGGCGGCCGTGGCTCCATCGCCCGCCTGGATGAAGTTGGCATGCTTCTCGGAGACGAACGCACCACCGACACGAAGGCCACGAAGACCGACACGATCGATCAGCTCGCCCGCCGACAGCTGCCCGGGTATCGGGTTGACGAACACCGACCCTGCATTCTGCCCACCGGGTTGGTTCTCGCGCCGCCAACGCACGATCTCAGCGATCTCCCGTTCGGACTCCTCGTTGTCTCCGAGCGCCAGTGTCAGGTGCGCCGTCAGGACGATCTCGTGGTCGGCGAGGGCAGATCCTCGGAACCGCAGGCCGAGCGCCTCGACGGGTCGCCATGTCGACACACGGGTGTCGAGGTCGAAGATCTCCGCACGCGTGAGGCATGCGGCGATGTCGGAGCCGTGCCCGCCGGCGTTCATCCGAACCGCGCCCCCGACTGAACCGGGCACGCCCACCGCCCATTCGAATCCGGTGAGACCGGCCGCTGCAGTACGGCGAGCGAGGACGGGCAGCGCGACGGCCGAACCGGCGTGCACCTCGGCCCCTTGCAGCTCGATCCCATCCGCCCACTCGGCAAGGCTCACGGCAACACCGGCGAATCCTGCATCGGCGACCAACAGGTTGGAGCCGCGACCGACCACCAACACCGGCAACTCGTATCGGGCAACGACCTCGGCGACGAGTTCGAGCTCGGCCATCGAGGTCGGGCTGACGAAAACGGCAGCTGGACCGCCGACTCGATAGGTCGTGAGTGGCCCGAGCGGCTCGTCGATCTTGGCGAGATCACCGAGGTCGGCAATCGCACCCTGCAGAGACGTAGCGATGCTCAATTTGCCGCCACCCTCAGTTCGGCACGCCGGTGCTGCAACTCCTCGGGCAACGTGGCGATGTCGCCGCATCCCATCGAGATGCACACGTCGCCGTCGCGCAACTCCTTCGCGAGGTAGTCGATCAAGTCGCCGCGACGCGGCATCCAGGCAAGCCTGGTCGTCGGATGAGCATCAAGGACAGCGTTGACCACGAGCTTGCCGGTGACACCGGGAATGGGTGCGGTACCGGAGGCGTAGATGTCGGTCAGGACTACGAGATCTGCATCGACGAACGCATCGCGATACGCGGGGGACATGACGGCCATGCGGTTGAACCGGTTCGGTTGGAACACGGCCACGACTCTGCGCCAGCCGTCCCCGCTGCTTCTCGCCGCCGACAGCACGGCGCTGATCTCGCTCGGCAGATGGGCGTAGTCGTCCACCAGTGCTGCACCTGCATCGATGCCGCGAAGGTCGAACCGACGGGCGACGCCACCGAACTTGGCCAATGCCCTGGCAGCGACATCGAACTCGACGCCGATCGAACACGCCATGGCCAACGCGCCGAGAGCGTTGCGAACGTTGTGGATGCCACGCAGCGGCAGATCGACCGTGCCGAGCGTGCGCCCCGCGTGGGACACGGTGAACGCGTACGCCCCGCTGTCGGCACGGACGTCGACAGCGCGATAGTCCGCCACAGGCGAGGTGCCATAGGTGATTGCACCGTGTCGACCGGCCAGCTCCGCGCACACAGGATCATCGATGCACAGCACCTTCGGTCCCGCGATCTGGGAGAGGTACTGATCGAACCCGGCGACGATCGCTTCCTGGGTGCCGTAGAAGTCGAGATGATCGACCTCGACGTTCGTCAACACCGTGCCGAACAGCGGCAGCTCGAGGTGCGTACCGTCACTCTCGTCGGCCTCGACGACCAACCACTCCCCGCCTGTCCACTGCGCTCCGGTGCCCATGTCGGTTACGTCGCCACCGATGACGAACGACGGCCGCAGGCCGCTCGCAGCGAGGATGAGCATCAACATCGACGTCGTCGAGGTCTTCCCATGTGTGCCGGCTACACCCAGCGATCTGGCCTGCGCGCAGATCGACGAGAGCATGCCGGCACGACTGAGCACCATGACTCCGAGCTTTGCGGCTTCGTCGAGCTCGACGTTTCGCGCCGGCACCGCGGTCGATGCCGTCACGGCTCTGCATCCCGAAACGTTGCGACGATCGTGACCGACGTGAACCTCGACACCGGCGGCGCGCACGCGCTCCAACACCGGCCGCTCACGGAGATCGCTTCCACTGACGTGATGTCCCATCTCGGCCAGGACGATCGCGATCGCGCTCATCCCCGGTCCACCGACACCTATGACGTGCAGACGTTGAGGGGTGGACAGATCGAGTGGGATCAGCGGCGGTTCGTTCACGCTGCCACCAGTTCGATCAAGTCCACGAGCGCTCCGCCTCGATGGCGTGCACCGACCGCGGATGCCGCTGCGGACATCTTGGCGAGCTCGGACGGGCTCGACATCTTTCGCTCGAGCTCGGCGACCAGCCGATCGACGGTGAGATCACGCTCTTCGATCAACACCGCTGCGTCGTGGTCGCTGAGCGCGCGGGCGTTGTCGAGCTGGTGATCGTCTGCCGCGCCCGGCCATGGCACGATCAGCGCCGGCATTCCCACCGTCGCAAGTTCGGCGACCGTGGCCGCGCCTGCCCTGGTCATCATCAAATCGGCTGCGGCGTACACGAGCGGCATTCGATCCTCGTATCCAAGCACTCGGTACATGATGCCTGAGCTGCCGTCCCGAGCGGGCGCGGCGCGTTCGATATTGCGCTCGCCGACGACGTGATAGATCACGAGCCCAGCCTGATCTGCCAGGCGATCCACCGTGTGGGAAACGACTTCGTTGAGCCGTTGCGCGCCGAGGGAACCGCCGAACACCGCAAACACGAACCGGTCGTTAGGAAGACCCAGTTCCGACCTGGCGCCCTTCCTGTCGCGGTCTCGGTCGATGGCCAGGACCTCCTGGCGCACGGGCGCTCCCGTGACGTGTGCGCGAGGAAGCGTTGAGCCCTCGTAGGCCACCGCACAAGCTGCTGCGCGGCGAGCCATCACCCTGGAGACGAGCCCGGGGCGACGGTCGTAGCTGACCACGACGATGGGTGTGCGCCGCAGCATCGCCGCGGCCGTTACGGGAAAGCTGGCATATCCCCCCACGTTGACGACAACCCTCGGCGACAACGTGCGGATCAACCCGATCGCCCGCCAGGTCGATCTGATGAGCCTGGGAAGGAACGCAAGGTTGCGGACCGACAGTGACCGCTGCAACCCGGAGACGTCGAGCAGTGTGTGGTCGTATCCACTTGGTGGCAACAGCCGGCGCTCGATGCCCCGGGTCGTGCCGACGTAGTGGATCGACTCACGAGCATGGCCGGCGGCCACCAGCGCGTCGGCGACGGCCAGTGCCGCGAGAACGTGCCCCGATGTGCCGCCGCCGGTGACCACAGCGAACGTGGTGCCGGGTGATGTCACGAGGCGATCACCTCACGTTGCGAGCCACGTTGAGCAGCAGCCCGGCCGCGGTCATCGTGACGAACAGGGAGCTGCCACCGGCCGAGAAGAACGGCAGCGTCAGGCCGGTGACCGGCATCATCCCGGTGACGCCACCGACGTTGATGATCGTCTGAACGACGAACCAGATGACGATTCCTCCGGCCAGCAGACTGGCGAAGCGGTCTTGCGTGGCCAGCGCCACTTGCACGCCTGCATAGGCAAGGATCAGGAACCCCCCGAGCACGGCAATGACACCGATCATTCCAAGCTCTTCGGCGACGACAGCGAAGATGAAGTCGCTGTGGGCGAGCGGCAGGAAGTCGCCCAGCTTGTTCTTGCCCTGACCTACGCCTTCTCCGGCCAGGCCACCTTGGGCGAGCGCGATCATCGCCTGGTACGTCTGGTAGCTGAGGTGGTCCTTGTGCGCGGCGATGTCGAGGAACGCGGTAAACCTGGCCTGTCGTCGTGGGCTCGAGATGACAAACGCCAGCGCGCCCACGGCACCGACTGCGCCGGCCGCCGCCATCGGACGCAGTGGCGCGCCGGCGATGAACGCGATGACGAACACGATCGACGCGAGCACGATCGCCGATCCGAGGTCGCTCTGCACCAGGCACAAACCACTGCCAACAACAGCCACGAGCATGACCGGCACCAGCGTGCGTGACGGGTTGTTCATCTCGTCCCTGCGTTTGGCGAGAAGGTTCGCGCAATACAGCAGCACCGACAGTTTCAAGAACTCCGATGGCTGCAAAGACAGTGGGCCTATCGCAACCCACGCGTTTGCATCGTTGACGCGATCACCGATGCCCGGGATGAACGGCAGCAGCATCATCCCGCACGACACCACGAGGGCGGGCAGGACCAATCGCCGCCAGAAGTGGTACGGCACGCGCATCCCGATCCATAGACCTACCAACCCCAGCATGGCCCACATCAGCTGCTTGTTGAAGATCCGATACGGCGAGAGGCCTTGATGGAACTGGTTGATCGACGAAGCCGACAGGACCATGACCAAACCGAGCATGACGAACACCGCAACGACGACAGCGATCGCGTAGAACGCGACAGTTGGTGGTGACGCAGGTTTGGAAGCCATGCGTCGTGTCGGATGGCGCCGCACCGCGGCTGCGCGCTCGAGCGCCTGTCTACGACGGTCGCCGATCACCGTGGTCGAAGAGCTCATCTCGATCCCTTCTCGAAGTGTTCGTGGACGAGCCGCTTGAAGTCATCGCCCCGCGCCGGGTAGCCGCCATCGGGATACCAGTCGAAGCTGGCGCAGCCCGGCGAGAGCAACACGGTGTCGCCGGCCGCGGCCAACCGGGCAGCCGCGTCGACGGCGTCCTGCATCGACCCGACGTCGACGACCTCACACCAGGGCGCAAATGCTTCATGGACGATCGTGGCGGCCTCGCCGAGTGCGACCACGGCCTTGACCCTGGCGTGCTCGGTGGCCATGGCAGCAAGGTCGAGCCCTTTGTTGCGGCCTCCCGCAAGCAGCACCACATTGGTGAACCCTCGGATCGCCGTGATCGCGGCATGTGGCGTCGTTGCCTTCGAATCGTTGTACCAGCGGGCTCCGGCGAACTCGCCGATCGGTTCGATCCGGTGAGGCGGATGTCCGAACGTCGCCAACGCCTCTGCAACTGCCGCAGTGCTGGCCAGGCCGGACTCGATGGCAATCGCCGCTGCAGCCAACGCGTTGCTGACGTCGTGCGGCAGATCCCTCGTCATCGTCGCACGATCCGCGATTGGTCCTGCGGGGCCAGTCAGCATGGTGCCGTCGAGGCGATAGTCGGCTTCGCCGGTGCCGAACGTGTACTTGCGGCCGGTGGCTGCGGCGAGGTTGCGCATCACGACCGGATCCGCCGCAAAGCCGACGGCGACGTCCGTCGGACGGTTGTGGCTCCACAGCCGCGCCTTCGACTGCTCATACGCCTGCATCGAGATGTGCCAGTTCTGATGATCGGGTGCCAGGTTCAACCAGACCGACGACTCACTGCGGAAATGAGCGAGCCAGTTCAGACGGAAGCTGCTGCATTCGACGACGAATGCATCGACATCAGTGTCGAGCGCTGCGATCAACGGCAGTTCGGTGTTGCCGACGGCGGCGACTTTCAGGCCGGCGCAACGCAGCATCGCCGCCGCCATCATCGTCGTGGTCGTCTTGCCATCGGTGCCGGTGACGGCGAGCATCGGCCGCGGCCCACCACCGCGCTGCTGTTCCCATTCGTAGGCCAGGTCGATCTCCGTGCGAATCGGCTTGCCCTGACGGTTGGCAGACTCGATCACGCGATGCGTCTCGGGCACACCCGGCGCCGGACACACCATGTCGCAGCTCGCGACCAGATCCTCCAGTGCCGCGCCGACCGGGCTGGCGATCAGCTCTGCGCCGATCGCGGCTGCCGCCGCGGACTTTTCGTCGCTGGGCGCATCGTCGGCGATGAGAACGAGAACACCGCGGTCGTGCAAGGCGCGGGCCACCGCCTCGCCCGATATCGCCATCCCGTACACCAGCGCCGTCGAGGTCATCTGCGGAGCTCCAGCCGGGTGAAGTCGCCGATGTAGATCGCGAGGGCGGTTGCCACACAGATCCCGGCGATCAGCCAGAAACGGATGATCACTGTTGTCTCGGGCCAGCCGAGCAACTCGAAGTGGTGATGGATCGGCGACATGCGGAACAGGCGACGCTTCCGGCCCGAGGCCTTGAAGACACCCATCTGCACCGCAACAGAACCCGCCTCGAAGACGTTGATGCCGCAGATCAGCAAGAGCAGGATCTGAGTATCGGTCATCAACGCCAGCAACGCGAGCGCGGTTCCGATCGCCAACGACCCGACGTCACCCATGAAGATGCGCGCCGGGGCCGCGTTGAACCAAAGAAATCCACCGCATGCACCGGCGAACGCGGCGGCCATCGCCGCAAGGTCGAGTGGGTTGACCACCCCCTTGCCGATGGCCAGCCGTGTCGTGACGCCGTAGATCTCGGGATTACGGAAGGCCCAATAGGCGATGATGGTGAACGCGAGGAAGCCGAGCAGCGCGGCGCCGGCGGCGAGCCCGTCGAGACCATCTGTGACGTTGACGGCGTTGGACGTACTCCAGATGGTGACTCCGGCGAACACCACCCAGACGGGCCAGGGCACGTGCCAACCCGGCCAGTTGTATCGCGTGAAGGAGATCGTCTCGCTGACCTTGGTTGCCGTCACCAGCCACCAGGCGATCCCCATGGAGATGGCCAGTGTGACGTAGCCCTTCTTCTTCCAGAAGATGCCGCGGTTGTGCGCCTTGTTGATCTTGATGTAGTCGTCGAGGAAGCCCATTCCGGACAACACGAGGATCCCGACCCACGCGATGGCAGCTTGGTTGGAGAAGACCAGGCCGTGCCGGAAGTGTGCGACCACCCAACCGAAGAAGGCCGACACCACGATGGCCAGCCCTCCCATCGTGGGCGTGCCCTGCTTGGCCATGTGATGATCGGGGCCGCGATCCTCCTTGCCGAGAATTGGCTGACCCTTGCCCCGGTTGCGGAAGAAGGTGATGAGGTAGCGCGTGCCGATCAGCGATGCGAA
This sequence comes from Ilumatobacteraceae bacterium, assembly GCA_031373465.1. Taxonomy (GTDB): domain Bacteria; phylum Actinomycetota; class Acidimicrobiia; order Acidimicrobiales; family Ilumatobacteraceae; genus JAENVT01. Next base: position 8,812 of record JANMMQ010000171.1, read on the forward strand.
CATGGCACAGGTTCCTGCGATCATGACAGCGATCATCGAAGCGCCTCAAGGATCTCGCGGGCGACGACACGGTCGTCGAACGGCAGCACCTGGTCACCGATGGCTTGGGTCGGTTCGTGGCCCTTGCCGGCGATCAGCACCACATCTCCCGAACGCGCTCGGCGGATGGCGATCTGTATGGCCCGTCGGCGATCTGGTTCCATCACAACGCGCTCACGGTAGTCGGGGGGTACCCCTTGCATCGCGGCATTGATGATCTCCAGCGGGTCCTCCGAGCGTGGATTGTCGGACGTGATCACGACATGGTCCGCCAACCTGGATGCCACTGCGCCCATCAGCGGACGCTTCTCGCGATCCCTGTCGCCACCGCAGCCGAAGACGACCAGCACTGACGCATCGCCTGCGACAAGACGTGCTGCGCCGATCGCTTTTTCCAACCCGTCGGGTGTGTGCGCATAGTCGACGATCACCGCGAACGGCTGTCCGGCCTCCACCGCTTCGAACCGCCCGGGGACCGTCTCGGCCTGGCCCAGTCCTGCCCGTATCTGAACGGGGTCGATACTCAACTTCGCGCAGGCGGTTGCTGCAGCAAGACTGTTCATCACGTTGAACTCGCCACCGATCGGAACCTCGATCGACTGACCCCGCCACGTGTAGCTGTGGTGAATCGCGGATACCGACACGTCCGCGACATCGTTCAACGAGTAACCCTTTGTTGGAATCGAGCCGACATCCATCAGCAGTCGTCCATGGGGATCGTCGATGTTGACGATTGCGGTATCGGAGAGATCAGGTTGGAAGAGCCGCGCCTTTGCGGCGAAGTAGCGCTCCTGCGTGCCGTGGAGATCGAGATGATCACGACCGAGGTTGGTGAAGACGGCGATGTCGAAGTGGCACCCTGCGACGCGCTGGAGCTCCAGCGCATGCGACGACACCTCGATGACAACGTCGGTGATTCCTTCGTCGACGAAGTGTGCCAAGCAGGCCTGCAGGTCCGGTGATTCCGGCGTCGTGTGCGCGCCCGTCAGCGTGCCAATCATGCCCGTCGGTCGGCCGCTCGACCGCAGGATCGAGGCGACGAGGCTGGTGGTCGTAGTCTTGCCGTTTGTTCCAGTGACCCCGATCAGCGTCAATCGACGACTCGGATGCTGGAAGAAGCTGGCTGCCAACCAACCCATTGCATGGCGGGTGTCGGCAACGACGACCTGAGGCAGGTCGACATCGACCCGATGATCGACCATCAGGGCCGCGGCTCCGGCTTCCCGTGCGCCGGCGGCAAAGGCATGGCCATCCGAGTTCACCCCTCTGAGACAACAGAAGAGAGATCCCTGTCGAACCTGCCGCGAGTCGTAATCGACCGATGCGATCGTCACGTCCTCGCCGAGCACGTCGATCTGATCGAGACCTGCGCCCTCGACGATCTCGCGAAGCAGGCGCGACACGGTGTCACCCAGCGCTGTTCTGGCAGCCGTTGTCGTTGTTCGGTGAAGGGCTGACCTTGAGCTCGTGCATGGCGATCGTGGCGAGCGTCGAGAACAACGGCCCGGCCGCGGTGCCGCCAAGGTGGTCCTGGTTGCTGGGGTCCGGTCGGTCGATCGAGACCAGGATGGTCACCTGCGGATTGTCGGCTGGGAAGTAACCGACGAACGTCGAGTAGTACTCCTTCGTCCCGTCGGCAGCCTGGTAGTCGGTGTTCGCTGGTGGATTCGTCTCGCCCGTCGCGGCGACCGGAGCAACCGACCCCTGGGCTTTCTGCACAGCGGTTTGAGCAGGGTCGAGGCTGGGCCTCAACAACGCTGTGCCGGTCTTTCCGGCCACCGACATGTTCGGCACCTTCGCATACTTCGCCGTGCCGTAGCAGACGACGTCTTTCATCATCGACGTCATTGTCGCAGCAGTCTGGGGCGTGACGACTTCATGCGAGGGCGACGGGGGTGCGTTGTGGGTCTGGCCGTTGGCGTCGATCGTCGAAAGCACCAAGCGAGGGGCGACGTAGACACCGCCGTTGGCAATGGTGTTGACGCCGGCCGCAAGCTGCAGCGACGTCACGGCGTATCCGTAGCCGTACCGAGGGGTGACCTTCTCGGTGGCCTGCCAATCCGCAGCCGGCCTCATGATTCCCGAGCTCTCGTCGGGAAGTCCGAGCCCGGTCGTCGAGCCGAACCCGAACTCGTGCAGGTAGCGCCCAAACTTCAGCGTGCCGAGACCCTCAGTGATCAGAACTGTGCCGATGTTCGACGAGTGAACGATGATGTCGCGAAGGCTCATCGCCTTCTCGTTGTGGGGCTCGGCGTCACGGATCTTGAACTTCCACTTCTCGTCGCTCTTGTTGACCGGCTTGTAGACGAGGAAGCCCGGCACGTTGATCGTGGTCTCGGGTGTGGCAAGACCCTCGTTGACCGCGGACGAGAGGCTGAACACCTTGGCGACCGAACCCGGCTCGTGCGGCTCGGTCGCCGCAAGGTTGGCCGACGTCACTTCCGCCTTGCCTTCGCTGTCGCGGCGAACGTTGGCGATCGAGTAGACGTCGCCACTGTTCACTCCCAAGACGATCGCCGTGCCGCCGAACGCCTGCAGCGCCTCGACCCGGCTCAGGAGTGCGTTCTCGACCTGGTACTGCAATCCGCGGTCGAGGGTCAGCACGATGTCTGATCCAGGCACGGGCGCGACGGTCTCGTCGCCGCCCGCGATCGACCGGAATTTGCGATCGTGTTGCTGTGACTGCTCACCATCCACGCCGCGGAGGATGTCGTCGTACTCCTTCTCCAACCCTCCCGTGCCCTGCAAGTCGGGATCGGTTCGCCCGATCACGCTTCGTGCCACGTCGCCGCTGGGGAGGATTCGCTTGTCTTCGCTGATCGACGAGATCCCGGCCAGCCGCAGCGACACGACAGTCTTTGCGAGCTGCGGATCGATCTGCCGGGCGACGTAGACGAACGAGTTCTGCCTGGCCGTGAACGCCTCGGCGAGCGATTGCTGCTTCGCCTCCGAGAGCTTCAGCAACGAGGTCAGCGTACGAACTGTTCCGACCGGATCGAGCACCAGCTTGGGGTTGGCCGTGACCGTTCGCGCAGGAACGGACAAGGCGAGATCGGCACCGTCGCGGTCGAAGATCGTACCTCGGTGGGCCTTGAGCCGCTGCTCGGTGGTTCGTTGTGACTTGCCTGCGGTGCGAAGTTCATCGGCCTGGACCGTCTGCAGCAATGTCACACGCGCCAGGACGGCCAAGAACAGCAGGGCCGCGATGACGAACACAGCGACGAGCCGACGCGATGACTGGCCGGCCTTGTAGATGCGTGTTCGGCGCTGCGATACCGCACGCTTTCGGAACGGCTGCGCGTTGCGCTGTTGCTTGAGCTGAGCGCGACTCCGCGTTTGCGGCGCTGCGACGCGCCGCCCATGATTAGGCGTCGTGCGACCGCGTGGCGTTCGCGCTGACGGGACGAGCTGCGTGGCTCCGTGCCGCGTTGCCGGTCGGCGCGTGTGAGCGCGCGGTTCCAGTACGCGCCCTGATGCTGATGTCGCCAGACGCCGGACGGGCTCGGCCGAGGCCGATCGTTGGCGCTGGTGACTCCGCGACCGAGCCAGGTTGTTCACGTCCCTCATTTCACGTCCCTCATGATGTGTTGCCCTATCCGCCGGCGACTGACTTGACTACCTTGAACTCATCGAAGATCGGATCCTGTGACTCCGCCCCAGGATCGAAAACTCCGCCCGCGCTCTGCTGCACGTCGGCGACGACCTCGGGGGCGATGTCGATGAACTCGGTCTTGGTCGTCGTGCCCATTCCCAACGCTGCGCCGCTTGCCGCAAGCCGGGCAGGCGAGCGCAGCTCGGCGCGCTGGCTGCGAAGGTTGTTGAACTCGGTCTTCACCGCGCGGATCTGGCTGTCGACGCGATCCAGTTCCACCTGTCGCCGAGCCAGCTGCGTCTGGAACGCCGCGGCGCCGAGCATCAGCGAAGACGCAAAGAAGGCGCCAAACGCCACGAGACGAGCCGTTCGACGCCGCCGCGGGACGACGGTCAGTTGCGGCCGCGGTGCGCTGGATACGCCGACGGTCGAGCGGATCATGGGACGGGCCATCACGCCCCCATCGGAGTGCATGCGTTCGCGCACTACTCCGTGACGCTCGGATCGCAGCGCGCTCGCCATCGCTCAACCCACCGTGCCGCGCCGTGCAGTGTCGGCAATCCGCTCGACGACGCGCAACCTGGCACTCGAGGCGCGACGGTTCTCGGACTGTTCGACTTGCTTCGGCGTGCGAGGTATGCCGCGCACGATCCGCACTGTCTGAACGGCATCGCACACGCACGGCAACTCGGGAGGGCACTCGCAACCCCCTGTCACGGAAAGTCGCATGCGCTCCTTGACGATCCGGTCCTCCCCCGAGTGATACGACAACACGGCGACACGACCGCCGGTGTCGGTGTGAGCGATCGCCGAATCGATAGCCGGTGCCAGGGCATCGAGCTCGCCGTTCACCTCGATTCGAATTGCCTGGAACGTTCGCTTGGCGGGATGTCCACCCGTTCGGCGCGCCGGTGCTGGAATCGCGGCAACGACGATCGAAGCGAGCTCCGTGGTGGTTTCGATCGGTCGCGACGCCGAGATCGCGTTGGCGATGCGCCTGGCAAAGCGCTCGTCGCCGTACTGCTGCAGGACCCTGGCGAGTTGCTCGACCGAGTAACCGTTGACCACGTCCGCAGCGGTCCACGCCTGCGTCTGATCCATGCGCATGTCGAGTGGTGCCTCGTGACGATACGAGAAACCACGATCGGCCTCGTCGAGTTGCGGCGAGCTGACACCGAGATCGAACAACGCTCCTGAGAGGCTGTCTACTGAGAATGCTTCCATTGCGTCTTCCAGGCGGTCGAATCGACAGTGCTGAACCATCAGACGATCTCCGAAACGTGCCAACCGCTGCCGGGCAGCGGCCAGTGCGACCTCATCGCGGTCAAGACCGAGGATCCTGAGTTGCTCGTAGCTCTCCAGCAGCCGCTCGGCATGACCTCCGCCGCCGAGTGTTGCATCCAGCACGACACCTGCAGGCACCGTCTTGAACACGTTGGTGATCTCGTCGACCATCACCGGTAGGTGAAGGAACGGCTCGGTCATCGCACACCATCGCAATCTCGTTCGCTCATCTGCAGTCCCCCGG